>JAFNAU010000008.1 GCA_017860335.1 Bacteroidota bacterium | reverse complement strand
GATCAAATAAAATTCACCTCCGGTCGGATTTCAATACCGAATTTTTGCCAAACATTTTCCATAATCAGGGCGGCCAGATCGGCTACTTCCTGACCAGTGGCATTTCCCAGATTGATGATTACCAATGCCTGTTTGCTGTGTACACCCACACGACCAAACGATTTTCCTTTCAATCCGCATTGCTCAATCAGCCACCCTGCCGGAACTTTTACTTCCGATTGAGAAACCGGATAGTGGGGCATAGCAAGATAAACCCGTTGAAGCTCTTCGAATTTTCCTGCCGGGATCACCGGATTCATAAAGAAACTTCCGGCATTGCCGTTGATGGCGGGATCAGGAAGCTTGCTTTGACGAATGGATATGACAGTTCCCCGGATGTTGTTCAGGTTGATGTCTCCTCGTTCAGTTACAGCCTCTTTCAGATGCTGATAATCAAGTTTAAAAGCGGGTTGTTTTCTCAGTCGGAAGCTTACATGTGTGATGATATACTGACCTCTTAATTCCTCCTTGAAAATGCTTTTCCGGTAACCATACCTGCATTCTTTCCGGCTGAATATCCGGTTTTGTAAAGTTGCTGTTTCGATGGCTTCCACACTGAAGATCACATCTTGCACTTCCATACCGTATGCACCGATGTTCTGAACAGCCGAAGCGCCGATTTCACCCGGTATCAGCGACAGATTTTCAACACCGTAATAATTATTGGATACACAGTAAGCTACAAAATCGTCCCAAACCATTCCAGAACCGGCACGCAGAAAGATAAATTCTTCGTCTTCGCCGGTTTTTTCAATTTCTTTAATTTGCGAATGAAGGATAAGTCCGTCGTAATCATTCAGAAACAATAAATTGCTTCCACTGCCAATGTGAAAATGCCGGTTGGAACAAAAAACTTCAGAACTAATAAGCTTTTTGAGCTCTGTCACCGAATTGTACTCGGCAAAGTATTTTGCCTTTACATCGATGCCAAAGGTATTATAGGGTTTGAGCGATATGTTTTGTCGGATTTCCATCAGTTTATTTGTCTGTTCGTGTTCTTCTAATGAAGTTGTGAGTTAATAAAATCCGGAATATTCTTTTCGTCATCAGGACGAAACCAGTTGATCTCAGTATCGCGGTTGAACCAGGTCAGTTGCCTTTTTGCGTAACGTCTGCTGTTTTGTTTAATCATACTGATTGCCGTTTCGATATCCCATTCGCCATCCATAAAAGCATAAATCTCTTTATAACCTACTGTATTAAGGGTATTCAGATGCTTGTACGGATAGAACTGCGAAGCCTCTTTGAGCAAACCGGCTTCCATCATCAGATCCACGCGCCGGTTAATCCTTTCGTAAAGTTCAGGTCTGGGCAAATTCAGCCCGATTTTCAAAATATCAAAATTTCTTTTCTTTCGTTCTCCGGTGCGCAGGTCGGAGTAGGAATTTCCCGTCATGGTGCATATTTCGAGGGCATGCAAGATACGTTTCGGATTTTTCAGATCTACTTCGTGGTAATGCTTCTCGTCCAGTCTTCTCAACTCGTTCTGAATAAATTCCAGCCCCTTAGCCGCATATTCCTTTTGCCAGAACCGGCGGGTTTCGATATCCACAGTAGGGATATTGTCCAGCCCGTTGCACACCGCATCCACGTACATCATCGACCCTCCCACAAGAAGTACTACATCGTGTTTCTTAAACAACTCGTCCAGCAAACCGATAACGTCCTCTTCGTATTGTCCGGCATTGTATTCGTCAAATATGGAATGTGTCCCGATAAAATAGTGTTTTACGCGTTGAAGTTCCTCTTCGGAGGGCGCAGCCGTCCCGATTTTCAGTTCACGGTAAAACTGACGTGAGTCGGCCGAGATAACCGGACAACCAAACTTTTCGGCCAGTTGCAGGCTGATATTTGTTTTTCCAACACCGGTTGGTCCGGTTATGACAATCAGGGTATTCATTATCAAAAAAACAAGACAGAAAACACTTCATCGCTGAAATATTTCCTGTCTTTGTTATATCTTATTGCTTCAAATTAATGATTATCGTCAGTAAATAAGCTGCTTTCATCAAAATTCAAATCGCCAAATCCTTCTTCATCTAGTTCGTCAATATCAAAAGATTCATCTCCATAGAAATTTTCTTCGGAAGAGAGGTTTGGTTTTTGTAGCGGAATAAAATCAGTATCATCTGCTATTTGTATGGGTGGCAGGCCTACTAAAGTTACACAGGCTGCTTCATCTATATCTTTGCCGGGTATCATTTCGGAGAGTTCCATGAAGAATGCGCGGTCTGATATCATGTCAAAAACAAATAGCAACTTTTGTTTTTCATCAGTTAGTATTTGGTCTAGGATAGTATCTTCCATCACCAGATTGTCATATTCGGAACTCGATTCCATCTCTACCAGGGTAATTTCCTGCTCTTTTTCCCAGTCGTCATTGCATAAGAAGAATGAGGTCATCTGATTTTTTTCAAAATCGACAGACTCGAGAATAGCGTTATGAAGGTCCAGAAACGATGCTTCGGAATCAATGTCGATAATTCTCAGGAAATCGTCATTCTCGTCTGATATGATTGTGAATTTAAATATCATAGCTATTAAGTGTTGAATAATTTCGGTTGTAAAAATACAATATTTTTTTATTTGGCAGAAGGATTTGTTGAATAAATTCATAAAAAAAGACCTGCAATTCTAAATGCAGGTCTTGTCTGTATATTATTACTTGTTTGTAATTATTTCTTCAGTCTTTCTTCAATTTCTTCAACACTTTTCCTGAAATGTTTGTCAGTATCCATCATGTCAACCACTTTCTTGCAGGCATGCAGTACGGTAGCGTGATCGCGCTGACCGATATAGTTACCAATCATTGACAGTGAATTCTTTGTCATGTTTTTCGAAAGATACATGGCTATCTGTCTTGCCTGTACAACTTCCAGTTTACGCGATTTTGTTGAAATTGCATCTACCGAGAGTTTGAAGTAATCGCAAACAACTTCGCGGATTTGTTCAATGGTAGTTACTTTTGGTGTGATATTGACTATCCGGCTAATTATTTTTTCAGCCAGGCGGATATCGATAGGCATATTCGTAAGTGTGGAATGTGCCAGTAAAGAGATCAGGACACCTTCCAGATCGCGTACATTATCTACTACGTTTTCAGCAATGTAATCAACAACATTTTCAGGTATTTCCAGTCCGTCTCTGTATATTTTGCTTTCCAGTATAGATTTACGGAGTTCATAATCCGGTTTCTCTATTTCGGCTGAAAGCCCCCATTTGAAACGGGTAAGCAATCGTTGCTCCAGACCTGCCATCTCGAGGGGAGAACGGTCGGCAGTAAGTACCAGTTGTTTACCGGTCTGATGCAGGTGGTTGAAAATATGGAAGAATGTATTCTGTGTGGCAGTTTTACCGGCAAACTCCTGAATGTCGTCCATAATCAGCACATCGATAGTCTGATAGAAGTTCAGAAAATCATTCTGCGTGTTGTTCCTGACAGCATCCGTATATTGGATTAGGAATGTGTTGGCAGATACATAGAGCACCCTTTTCCCTGGGAATTGTTGTTTGGTCAACACACCGATGGCGTTGGCAAGATGTGTTTTTCCCACTCCTGATTTTCCGTACATAAACAGTGGATTGAAAATCGTTTTTCCGGGATCGTTGGCAATGCTCATACCGGCTGTGCGAGCCAGCTTATTGCTGCGGCCTTCAATCAGACTGGCAAAATTGTACGAAGGATTGAGTTGCGGATCAATATCAGGCAATTGTAGCCGCTGGTACGGCGATATGATTGTATTTTGCTGCGAACTGTAATTTGTCTGAACAGGTTTCGAAGTTTCGGCAGTACTGGGTATCAGGGTTCCTGTGCCGCTTGATTTATCGATGAGCACCCGGTATTCCAGTTTTGTCCCGTTACCAGCTACACGTGTCAGCGACATTCTGAGAAGATCAATGTATTTCTCTTCAATGTATTCCACGAAAAACTGACTTGGAACCTGAAGTACAAAAATCTTATTTTCGAATTTAACTGGTACAATAGGAGCAAACCATGTATTAAAGGAGGATTCGTTTACATTGTCCTTAATAATGTTCAGGCAGCTATTCCACAACTGGTAGTGATAACTCATTTTATATTTAACAAAATAATTTTAGGATAAAAAACTCGACCGAAGCCGAGTTAGTAAGTTGTTTATTATATGTAATCTAAACCGATCAGCTTATGTCGCATTTCAGTTTTACAAAATTCAGAAACTTTTTTTGAATAAACAAATCTATTATTACAATGTTTTTTTCTGTTGTTTTAACTCTTTGTCTTTCAGTGTTCTAATATAATCGTTTGAATATCAAATCATTTGAATTTTTCGTTAATTCAATTCGCTTGATTATTAACAGATTAACAATTTAATGTTAAAATTGAATGTTTTGTTCTGAAAATGCAGTAAGACTTGAAAATTTGTAGATTTCTTGTAGAAAAAAAATATTTCATTATTTTTGTTATTTATATGATTTCTAAATATGAAATTGTGTGGAATAGCAGAAATTATTACTTTTTATTATTCCCTATTAAAGAAAAACTTACATATCTTTTAGGGTTTTCTTTTAAATCAATAAGCAGTTTGTCGGCAGCATTTGCTGTATTCGACAGGTTGATATACAGTGTTTTATCATTCATGAGTAAACCAAGACTTCCTTCATTGCTGTTCATTTTATCTGTGAGTGTCTGAAGGTTTTTCAACGTATAATCCACGCTGGCTACTGTTTTTGCAAAATCGATATTTTTAAGATTGCCGCTAAGCTGTTTGAAGTCGCCTGTAACAGTATTTACATCATTCAGTATGGAGGGTAGCTGATTGTTAAGCAGTCCTTTGAGCTGAGCCGATGAAGCTGACAGATCAGCGGTGGTTTTTTCAATAGATGACAGGCTGTTGCTTATTTCCTTCCTCTCGATCAGTGTTCTGACGGAACGAAGCAGTGAGTCAGCCTGGGTTGCTACATTTTCAATTTTAGGCATCAGATCTCCCGCTACGGTTGCCATCAGTCCGGTGCTCACTTCAGTCGGAAGAGTATCGTGTGGCTTGTGCATTCTCTGGTCGGCTGTAACCGGAGCATAGATGAGATGAATCACTTTTCCACCCATCAGTCCTTCGTCTGCCAGCTGCATAATTGTGCCAACAGGTAAACTGATATCGCTGGTTATGGATATTTTCACTAAAAAAGATTCCTTTTTAGAGAAATCATATTTTACTTCTTCTACCTGTCCTGCTTTGTAACCTTTGATATAGACCGGTGCCGAGGAGACCAGGCCACCGATATCCTCAAACTGACCATAATATAAATTTGTTTTCTGGAAAATGTCTATTCCTTTGAGAAAATTCAGGCCAAAGTAAAGGATGAAAATAGCAGCAATAACCATTAAACCCACTTTTACTTCGCGGGTAAAAATATTTTTTTTCATTGAGTGAATTTTTATTTTTGAAGAGAGTCTAGTCTTATTTCTTCAGGGCTTCCTTTACGGAGATCTTTTCACCATTTCTGAAGGCAATTACGTAGGCATTCGGAAATTTCTTTGAAATACTTTTCCGGAGTTTATTTATTTCGCTGAAGTTAGATTCTTCACCATAGGTGTATTTATAGAGTTGATTTTCAACATAGAAATCTGCATTTTTAAGACCTTTGAAATCCGGTGCATTCGTTCTCAGTTTTTTCTCCAGAGCAAAAAGCTGAATTTTGAAGACTACTTCGTTTGTCTTTTTTGCTTCGTCAGGTTTCGTTACCGTCTGGATGGTTTTATCTGTTTCGGGACGAATTTTAGGCTCTTTTGTCGTGTCAGTTTTAGTTGATACTGCAGCAAGTACCGACGTTTCAGTTTTAACCGGTTTTTCCACTTCCTTATACGGTGTCGGTGTGTCTTCTTTCTTCAAAGGTGAAACTTTGATTCCCGATTTTTTATCGTGTTCACGTTTGTACAATTCGAAAGCACGGAAAATTGAGTTTGCCATTTCGTCGCGTCCTTCGCTGGTGTTCAGATAATCTTCTTCAGCGCGGTTCGAGATAAAACCAAGTTCGACCAGTACGCTCGGACATGCCGATTTGGCAAGTACCCAGAAACCAGCCTGACGTACGCCGCGGTCATACCTTTTTGTCTGTACAAATTGATTTTGGATAGCTGATGCCAGCTCAATGCTCTTATCTATATATTTGTCCTGCATGAATTCAAACATGATGTATGTATCGGGAGCGCTAGGATCAAATCCCTGATATCGTGCTTTATAATCCTCTTCCAGGGTGATAACTGAGTTTTCGCGCATGGCTACATCAAGGTTCGACTGCGATTTGTGCAATCCCAGCGTGTATGTTTCAGCCCCGAAAGCGGTAGATGACTTATTGGCATTGGTATGAATGCAGAAAAAAATATCGGCGTTATTGTTGTTCGCAATATCGGCACGTTCCTGCAGGGTAAGGAAAATATCCTGGTCTCGTGTGTAAACAACTTTAACCTCGGGGTAACTGGCTTCAATTTTATTGCCCAGTGAAAGCGCAACAGCAAGGTTTATGTTTTTTTCTTTCGAATACCGGCCAACAGCGCCGGAATCATGTCCGCCGTGACCGGCGTCAATTACAACGGTAAATTTTTTTTGAGCATATGAAGGAGATACAATACACGTTAAAATAAGTATTATAATAAATGTAGTGTAGCGAAGATATTTCATTGTTTTCCGAAAAAATAAAGATGAGTTCATAAATGCATTGTAATTGCTTGCAAAAGTAGTAATTTTATCCAGTGTTGAGGCATTTAATAAATTGTAAAATATCAAATTATTCATAAAATTGAAAATAAAAGCATAAGTACACTCTTTTTTTACTTAAATTTGCAACTTGTTTTTTTTGACGAACCTGTACCGAATGCTTAGCAGTAAACAATTATATAACACAAAACTTACGGTTTTATTTCTTTTGCTGGCTTGTTTTACGTATGCAACGCGTGCGTCAGGGCAAAAGGCCACGCCATTAGATAATCCTAAAAACAATTTACTGCCAACCGATAGTCAGAAAGTTGCCTCGGTCAATGACAGCAGTAAACTGATCAAACCCGCTAACCCCAATCAGATAGATGCCGAAATTGCTTATACCGCCACCGATTCCATTGTGTTTCTGGGTGATGGCACCGGCTTTTTATTCGGAAAAACTAATCTCAGCTATAAAAAAATTAACCTGAAAGAGGCTGATTATGTGCGTATCAGCACCGACAGCAGTACAATTTTTGCGCGGGGTGTACCCGACAGTCTGGGAGTTATACAGGGCAAGCCAATAATAAATGACGGTGACCAGGAATACAATGCCACCGAACTTACCTACAATCTCAGGACCAGGAAAGGTTTTATACGTCAGGCAGTGACCCAGCAGGGCGAAGGTTATATCATCAGTGATAAAACAAAAAAAAACGATGACGATGTACTTTGTATGCAGGATGGAATGTACACTACCTGCGATAACCACGAACACCCTCACTTTTACCTAAGTCTGACAAAAGCAAAAGTGAAACCGGGAAGTTACATCATTACAGGTCCGGCACATATGGTGCTTCTGGATATTCCGCTACCTATTGCAGTTCCTTTCGGCTTTTTCCCCTTCAATAAGAATTATTCCTCCGGTCTGGAAATGCCGAGTTTCGATACTGACGTAACCCGCGGGTACGGATTAGTAAATGGAGGTTACTATTTTGCCATCAGCGATTATGCCGATTTGAGCATCAAAGGTGATGTATACACCCGTGGAACCTGGGGTGTTAACCTGTCATCCAGCTATCTGAAAAGGTATAAATTCAACGGAAGTGTAAATGTCAGCTATCGTGAAGATGTGATAGGTGAAAAGGATATGCCAGATTACCAGAAAAGCCCGAATTTAAGCATTCAGTGGTCGCACTCGCAGAATCCGAAAGTCAATCCGTTCCGAACCTTTTCTGCCAGTGTTAACTTTACGACCAGCGGATGGAACCGGAGCAATATCAACAGCTACTATACTCCCGCCAACGCCGAAAATACCAAAAGTTCAAGCGTATCATTCTCACAACGGTTTCCGAATAATCCGTTCAGCATTACGGCCAATATGTCGGTTACTCAGCGAACCAAAGACTCTACCATCAACCTTATGCTGCCCAATATGTCTATCAGCATGAGCCGTATTTACCCCCTGAAACGAAAAAACCTGGTAGGAAAAGAAAGATGGTACGAAAAAATTTCGATGTCGTATTCCGGAACTATATCCAACAGTATTCAGACCAAAGAAAATAAACTGATGCATTCGTCCTTTTCAAAGGACTGGGTCAATTCCGCGCAACACAGTATACCTGTTTCTGCATCGTTCAATGTTCTAAAATACATTACATTTACCCCATCTTTTAACTACAAGGAAAAATGGTTTCTAACATCACAGAAAAAAACCTGGGATGTTGTCAATCAGAAAGAAGTAACCACCAACGTTACAGGTTTCAACCGTGTGTGGGATTACAACCTCAGTATGTCTGCCAATACAACCTTGTATGGTATGTACACACCCGTTAAAGCAATTTTTGGCGACAAAATTGAAAAAATCCGCCACATGCTGAAGCCCAGTGCAAGTTTTGCTTTTACGCCGGACTTTGGCGATTTGAAATACGGATACTGGGATACCTATATCAAATCGGTTATAAAAGATGGTGATCCGACCAAGATTACTTCCGAAGAGATTTATTATTCGCGATTCCCGAGCGGTGCCCCCGGCCGAGGAAAATCGAACAGTCTTTCATTTACTCTGGATAATAACCTGGAAATGAAAGTGAAAAACGACCAGGATACAACCGACTTGAAGCCAACGAAAATTATAAGTCTGATAGATAATTTCTCGCTGAACAGCGCCTATAACTTTGCGGCAGACTCCATGCAATGGTCGAATATCGGTACATCCCTGCGTATAAAATTCGGAAAAGCATATACTCTGAGCTTAAGTGGCGCTTTCGATCCGTATATGTATGCCTCGCCCGATGGTAAAAGCATCAAACGTGTCAATCAGTTACGCTGGGAACATGGCAAATTTCCCCGTTTTCTCGGAACAAGTACAAGTTACAGCTATACGCTTTCAAATGAAACGTTCAAGCGAAAGGATAAAAAGAGCAAAGGCAAGACAGATACTGATGCAGATGAAGATACGGGCAACTCAGATATAAATGCGAATGCCATGAGATCTCAGGAAAAAGACGGTAATTCCGGAACAGATAAACCAACGACCGATGCCGATGGATATGAAAAGGTGGAAATCCCCTGGAGTCTGAGTTTCAACTATTCAGTGAGGTTTGGAAACTCGTCGGAATTCAACTACGAAAAACTTGAATACAAACAGGTTTTCACCCATAACCTGGGGATATCCGGAAATATAAAACTCACACCGGGCTGGCAGATAAGCGGTACGACCTCCTATGATTTCAATGCCAAACAAATGTCGTACACCAGTTTCAATATTACCCGTAATCTTCACTGCTGGACTCTCAGCGGTAATGTGGTGCCTTTCGGACCTTATAAAACCTATAATTTCCGCATTGGTGTAAATTCCAGTATGTTGCAGGATCTGAAGTATGAAAAACAGGGAAATCGCAGTTCGCCGAACAATATTACCTGGTATTGAGTTATATAAATCTGTAGAAAAATAAATCAATCAATAATAACAAACAAAACAAACAAATGAAAATTGAAATTAATAAAGTAGTAGATGCCGAATACGAACTGTACGTTGATGGCGAAAACGGAGAACTGGAATTAATGGAAAGAGCTACTCCCGAACAGCCATTGAACTTTATATATGGTGTGGGGATGATGCTGCCTAAATTTGAAGAGAACCTGAGCGGTCTTCAGAAAGATGATAACTTTGAATTCACCATCAACAATGAAGATGCTTATGGAGAATATGACGATGATGCAGTTGTTGAACTTGAACGTGCCGTTTTTGAAATCGACGGGAAACTTGATGAGGAAATGGTTTTCGAAGGTAACGTAGTACCGCTGATGGACAACGAAGGAAACCGTCTGCAGGCACAGGTGGTGTCGGTTACTGATACACATGTAACGGTAGATCTGAACCATCCGCTGGCTGGTGAAACTCTTCATTTCAAGGGAAAAGTGCTGGGCGTGCGCGATGCTACAGAACAGGAACTAAAATCATTATTAGGAGGTGGCTGCAGTTGTGGCGACGGCGGATGCGGCTGCGATGACGACTGCGACGATGAACACGGTTGCGGTTGCGGATGTAATTAAGAATTAAGATTCCTATAAATATAAACGGTTTCGCTTTATGAAGTGAAGCCGTTTTTTTTGAATTACCAACCTGTCGTAATATTTTTCATTTATGGCAAAAATATTTCGGTAAATATTTTCAGAAACCCTTTTTTGGCTTTAATTTTGAAAGTTAAAACGAAGGGTTGAAATAATCAATCAGAATTTATAAACCAGCACCGTTCAACATGGAAATAATTCAAATCAAATCGGCTGATGATGAACACATACATTCGCTGATGCCACTTTATCAGGAGGCATTTCCGGAAAATCAGCGCCACACCGAAGAAGACTTCAAGGCATTGCTCGGCAGTGAGCCGGATTTTTACTGCAATGCCGTATTAATGAATGATAACTTCGTGGGATTTTTTAACTATTGGGACTTTGACTGGTTTATATATGCCGAACATTTTGCCATCCTTGAAGCTATCAGGGGAAATAAGTTGGGCGAGAAGGTCATGAATATGATGAAACCTCAGTCGGATATTCCTATGGTTTTTGAAGTTGAACTGCCCGACGAGGAAATGGCAGCACGTCGAATTGAGTTCTATCGGCGACTGGGCTATGAGGTTGTTCCTGTTGACTACCAGCAACCACCATACAACCGCAATGGTTACTATCAGCCCTTGTTTCTTATGACCGATCAGGTGGATTTTGTAATTGAAAATTTCGAAAAGATCAAATCCACCATCTACCGCCGGGTGTATAAGGTTGAACATTAGGATATAAGTCTGAAGGCAATCCAGGCAAGTCCGCCGGCACCGGTCAGCAGGGCATTTTCGTCGATGCAGAAGGTGGGACTGTGCAAACCACCGCAGTTCTGATTGCTGGTTCCTTTCACCCCGAATCGGTAAAAGCAACTCGGAAATTGCTGTGAGAAAAAACCAAAATCTTCGGAAGTCATGCGCAATTCCAGTTGACTGATATGCTCTGCACCTGCCCATTCCGCGGCAAACTGTCCGGCTTTCAGCGTAATCTCAGAGTTATTGATAACGCAGGGATAACCCGGAGGAATGTCAATATCCACGCTGCAACCGGATGCCGCACAGGTTTCTGTAATTATGTGTCGTATATGCTTCAGACCTTCGCTACGCCACGTTTCATCCACCGTACGGAAAGTACCCGAAAGCTGTACTTCCGAAGGAATGATATTCGTAGCCCCGTCAGCAATCAGTTTCCCGAAAGTCAGTACCATGGGTGTAAGCGGATGGCAGAGACGGCTTCGTACCTGCTGCAGCGCAACTACCGTTTGCGATGCCGCCAATACAGTGTCGTTGCACAGATGCGGCAAAGCTCCGTGACCACCCTTACCATGGATTGTCAGATGAATTTCATCAGCCGACGCCATGATGGTGCCGGGCAGGAATGCCATTGTGCCGGCAGGAAAATCGACAGAGACATGCTGTCCCAGAATGAACTCTGGTTTATATTCATCGAAAATTCCATCCTGCAGCATCAGTGAAGCACCTCCGGGAGCTTTTTCTTCGCCTGGCTGGAAGATAAGTAATATGATACCTTCAAATTCACTACAATGTTCCTTCAGAATTTTTGCAGCGCCCAGCAGGCAGGCAACGTGCGCATCGTGACCGCAGGCATGCATCACATTCGGATTGAGCGATTTCCAGGGAATATCCACCTCTTCCTGTATCGGCAGAGCATCCATATCAGCTCGAAGAGCAATGATCTTTTTCTGAGGATTTTTACCTTCAATACGTCCCAGAATACCTGTACCTGCAATGTTTGCCCGATAAGGTATATCAAGGTCTGTCAACTGCTTTTGGATGAAGGCTGAAGTAGCAACCTCCTGAAAAGAAAGTTCAGGATGAGTATGGAGATGCCGGTAACAGGCAGTAGTATAACCGAATACCGACAGAGCAGATTTTTTAAATTTTTCCAGCATGGCTTGAACAGTGCTGATAAAGCACGAATTTTGAATGAAATACAGATGCAAATATACATCATTTCTGTTTTTTATTAACCTTTATTTAAATAGAACTGATAAAGTTTTCAAAGTTTTATGGACAAATCATTGACATTTTTTATATTTTTGCAGAGTTCAATGAAATTTACTTGTTAAACTAAAAAATAATAAACCATATGATTAAAAGAATTGGAATTTTAGTGATCATTTCAGTCCTGACATCCATCTCTGTCATGGGACAGAAACCGACCATTACTTTTGATGAGAAAACCTTTGATTTCGGAACTATCAATGAATCAGACGGAAAAGCAACTCATGTTTTTGAATTTACCAATACAGGTAGTACTGCGTTGCTCGTACAACGGGTAAATGCTTCGTGTGGATGCACCACTCCCGAATGGACCAAAACGCCGATTGAACCCGGTAAAAAAGGTGAAATTACTGTAACCTACAACCCAACAGGTCGTCCCGGCGCGTTTAATAAAAACGTCACGGTTTACAGCAACGCCAGCAACGAAGTGGAAAGTCTGCTTATAAAAGGTACTGTGAATTCCAAATCGTCGGCAGCAGCAGAAAATTATCCTGTTGAAGCAGGTGACCTCAAGTTGAGAACAAAGATGATACAAATGAGTAATGTGGCTAAGGGAAGCACCAGAACCAACACCTTGCTGGTAAAAAACGGTTCGAACGCTAAACTCACTGTTGCTGTCAGTGATCTGCCTGTTTACCTCAAAGCTGAGGCAAAACCTGCCGTACTCAATCCGAATGAGGAAGGAAAAATCGAGTTTATCTTCGATTCGAAGAAATGTGCCGAATGGGGTCCCGTTTATGATAACGTACTCCTGGTGCTTAATGGCAAGAAAGTTGCTGACGATGCTCACAAGATCACTATTAACGCTACAGTGATGGATGACTTCAGCAAGATGACCATCGAAGAAAAACGTCAGGCACCTATTCTGGAAATCAAATCGCCCAACCTGATACTTGGTGCCATGAAACAGGGCAGTATGGTACGGGGTAAAGCTATTATCAAAAACAGCGGTCAGAAATCACTTGAAATCCGCCGTGTCATCAACAACAACAGCAACATCTCTGTTCATCCGGGAAAATTATCAATCAAGGGAGGTAAAACCGGAGAACTCAAAATTGATGTTGACACCAAAGCGTTTCCAGTTGGCGACTATAAAAAATCGTTCATGATACAGACGAACGATCCGAGTAACAGCTTTATGACATACACCCTCAGCTGGTCGGTAAAGAAATAAACTGTCTTTGAAAATTAAAATTTTTGATTGAAATCGTCTGCCCATCATATGCGATGCCAGGCGATTTCTTATTCTAAATCCGGCAAAATTTTACATTATGCACTATCGTCACCACCATCCGGAAAACGATCCGAACTATAAAGGATTGTCCGTTAACGAAGGAGTATCGGATGTCCCGACTATCAATCCGTATGCAAAGCCCCGCAGAAAACGTCAGCTGTTAACCTCCACTGAATACGTGGAAGGTATCCTAAGGGGGGATATCTCCATCCTGGGTCAGGCGGTTACGCTTGTCGAGAGTTCCTTGCCGCAGCATCAGGATATAGCTCAGGAAGTGATTGAAAAGTGTCTGCCTTATGCCGGTAAGTCCGTCCGCCTCGGTATTACGGGAGTTCCGGGCGCCGGTAAAAGTACTTTTATCGAAGCGCTGGGCATGCATCTGATTCATGCCGGAAAAAAGCTGGCCGTGCTTGCCATTGACCCGAGCAGCGAGCGTACCAAGGGAAGTATCCTGGGTGATAAAACCCGCATGGAAGAACTTTCCGTGGCAAAGAATGCCTTTATCCGTCCTTCACCTTCGGCAGGTTCGCTGGGTGGTGTTGCCCGCAAAACGCGTGAAAGCATTATCCTGTGTGAAGCCGCCGGTTTCGATGTGATTTTTGTGGAAACAGTGGGAGTGGGGCAGTCCGAAACAGCTGTACATTCCATGGTCGATTTCTTTCTGCTTATTCAGCTGGCAGGTACCGGTGACGAGCTTCAGGGTATTAAGCGCGGTATTATGGAAATGGCCGATGGCATTGCCATTAATAAATGCGACGGAACCAACATTGAGAAATCGCAGTTGGCACGCCGTCAGTATCTCAACGCCCTGCATCTGTTCCCCCTGCCCGAGTCGGGATGGAAACCCGATGTGGTTACCTGTTCGGCAATGGAACGGACGGGAATAGCAGAGGTCTGGGAAATGGTGCTCAGGTACATCGGTTTTGTCCGTGACAACGGATTTTTTGATAGTAAACGCACAGATCAGTCCAAATACTGGATGTACGAAACCATCAACGACCACCTGAAATCGGGCTTTTACAACAACGATAAAATTCAAATTCTCCTCGAAGAAGCAGAGAGAAGAGTGCTGACTGACGAAGTCAGTTCGTTTGTCGCTGCACGACAGCTGCTCGATGCCTATAAATCATTGAACAGGTAGAATAAAAACATAACAGGAGATATTTTCACAGCCCCGTTTGTTTTATAATAATGTCTTGTTGTTTTTAGAAACGTTATAAATTACTACCTTTGTGGCTGAAAACTTAAACGGATCAGAAATACCGCAGTTTTGGTTTTGTAGCCCGAAAATACCTAAATATGGTGATTGCGAACCTGCATAAATAGCCAGATCTTTGCAATGTAATATATAACCATATAACCGAAATGTTAGTAAATAAGTAAGTATAAACTTCTGTCGGGACTGCAGCCATCTGTTTCGGGGAAGTTTATTCTTTTTTTTGTTGAAAATAATCCTGTAAAATACATCACGCCCATGTTTAAACAGCATAAATTTTCGGAAACAGACAAGATGAGTGATCTGATAAACGAGAATCATTCCCTGTTGCTGGTAATCAGCCGTTTCGGATTGTCGCTGGGATTTGGCGACCATTCGGTGAAGGAAGTCTGTGCGGAGAACGGAATTGATTGCCGTACTTTTCTGGCGGTTGTGAATTTCCTGACTGAAGCAAACTTTGAAGTAGAACATGATTACGAAGATATTTCCATCGGGTCACTCATCAATTACCTCAAGAATGCTCATGTTTATTTTCTTGAATTCAAATTACCTCAAATCCGCAATAAACTGATTGAGGCTGTCAGCAGCCATGATCAGAACATCCCGTACCTTCCTGTTTTTCTGAAATTCTTCGACGAATATGTATCGGAAGTCCGGAAACACATGGAATATGAAGATAAAGTTGCTTTCCCGTATGTTATCCGGTTGCTGAATGACGAACCGGGACTGACCTACAATATATCCGTTTTCAGGCATCGGCACAATGAAATTGAATCGAAACTCGTGGAGCTGAAAAATATACTCGTCAAATACTACCCCGACAAGGGCAACAATCCGCTGCTGACAGAGGTTTTGTTTGATGTATTTTCGTGTGAGATGGATCTTGCCACTCACAGTCAGGTCGAGGACTTTCTTTTTATTCCCGCTGTGGAAGCTGTTGAACATAAACGCAATCAGAAGAAATGAACGGCAATCCACTGAAAATAGCTATTGTAGAACCTTCGGTTATTGTGCGGAGCGGACTTACGGCCGTTTTGAAACGAATACCGGGTTACCGGATTCAGCCTGTGGAAATTCTGACCATCGATTCAATGAATCATTATCTGAACATTCATAAGCCGGATGTGTTAATTATAAATCCGTCATTCTGGGGATATTTTGATATTGCAAAAATAAAAAACGAATCAACAAACACCCGGATTATCTGCATTGCGCTGATTTATTCTGTTATCGATGAGCATTTGCTGCGCGATTACGATGAACGGATAAGTATATACGATTCGGTCGATCAGCTTCGGGAAAAATTCGACAAACTGTTCAGTTCGCCTTCGGCAGAAAATACCGAAGAGCCAAATACGCTGAGCACACGCGAAAAAGAAATAATTGCCTGCGTGGTGAGGGGAATGACGAATAAGGAGATTGCTCAAAGTCTGTATCTGTCGGCACACACGGTCATTACCCACAGGCGCAACATCGCCCGCAAGCTGGAGATACACAGTACTGCCGGTCTGACTATTTATGCCATTATGAATAAACTGGTGGAACTGGATGATATAAAACAAAGCTGAAAAAAGTTGGTTTTGTGATGTGGTAAATGATTTTATACGTAAATATACCTACTTGTAGTTAATGGTTTGCCACGAAATAGATATAAATAGTGATTTATGAGTTGGTTTCTTCGGAATACTTTTGCAGAAAAGAAATCAACAAACAAAGTAATATATGAGATTAATCAATAAATCAGTATTTGCAGCTGTTTTAATCAGCATATTTTCAATAACCGGACTTTCTGCTCAGGAAGCCGATACCGTTAAAAATTCATCTCCGTTTACATTCGAAGCATCCTACATCGGCGATCTGGTCAGTAATTTCAGCGGAGGTATTAAAACAGGGACAACCTATCTGGGATTAGCCAATATTAAAACTGGATTTGACACCGAAAAAGCCAACTGGTGGAAAGGAGGAGAATTTTTTATAAATGTGGGTAATACACACGGAGGTGAACCATCGGCGAACCTGGTCGGCGATTTTCAGGGAGTATCCAATATCGAGGCCGGTAATCTCACCTTTATGTATGAACTCTGGTACAGACAAACTCTTGGTAAATTTGATATTACTGTCGGTTTACAGGATCTGAATGCCAATTTTGCTGTCAGCGAATACGGTGGGCTGTTTACGAACAGTTCCTTTGGTATTCATTCCAGTATTGCCGATAATATTTCTTCTCCCATTTTCCCTCTGACTGCCTTAGGTACAATATTGCAATACAAGATATCCGATACATTCAACTGGCAGGCAGCTTTTTTTGATGGTACACCCGACGATTTTGAGACTAATCCCTATAACATACAATGGAAACTGGGTAAAGATCAGGGATTGCTGGCTGTCACCGAATTTCAGGTGGGTAAAAGCCTCATTCAAGACCGGGAAGCAGTTTATAAACTGGGCGCATATTATCATAAGCATAGCAAAAAACGGTGGTTTCTACTTTGTTGGAGACCAGCAGATAACAGATAAACTGTCGATTTTCTCACAGCTGGGACTGAGTTCGAAAAAACTAAACAACAATTACTATGGCAGTATCGGATTGAATTACAGGGAACTATTCAAAAACCGAAAAGACGATCAGGTTGGCGGTGAACCATGCCGGTCTCAATGGCAATGGACTGGGAAGTGAAACAGCTGTTGAAATGACCTATCATTACCAGCTTTGCCAGTATATCTATTTGAGGCCGGATATTCAGTATATTATCAATCCGGCCGGAACCGAAACGAAACTGAAGAATGCACTGGTTGGATTTCTCCGTTTCGGGCTTAATTTTTAAAATAATAAGATAAACAGTTGATGACAACAGATATAACTTACCTCTCAGACCTTCAGTCGGGTGATGAAGCCATTATTACCAAGGTGCTGGGACACGGAGCATTCCGCAAGCGCATTACCGAAATGGGTTTTGTGAAGGGTGAAAAAGTGAGGGTGATCAAGAATGCTCCCCTGCAGGATCCGGTGGAATATGAAATCATGGGATACAACGTGTCGCTCCGGCGCAGCGAAGCCCGCCTGGTGGAAGTGGTCTCTGTGGAGGAGGCTGCCGGTCTGGCCGAAGTAAAGTTCGAAGGCACCATCGACGAAGAAACTCTCAAGGTTTCGGCGCTGAAAAAAGGCAAAACCATCCGGGTGGCGTTGGTGGGTAACCCCAACTGCGGAAAAACAACCTTATTCAATTATGCTTCCGGGTCGCACGAGCGCGTGGGCAACTACAGCGGCGTAACCGTCGATGCCAAGGAAGCCGTGATGAAAAAGGACGATTACACCTTTAAAATCTACGATTTACCCGGAACCTATTCCATTACCGAGTATTCCCCCGAGGAACTGTATGTCCGCACACACATTACCGAGAGTATTCCCGATATTGTGGTGAACGTGGTGGATGCCTCCAACCTGAAACGCAATCTTTTCCTCACTACGCAGCTTATCGATATGAATATCAAGGTGGTGATCGCCCTGAACATGTACGACGAACTGGAAAAGAAAAATGTGAAGTTTGATTACGACAGTCTGGGACAAATGATCGGAATACCGGTAATTCCTACTGTAGCTTCGCGCGGAAAAGGGATTGACGAATTGTTCGCCAAACTGATTGATGTATACGAAGACCGCGATACCAGCGTACGGCATATTCATATCAATTATGGTTCACTCATCGAAGATGCCCTGAAAGAAATTCAGGACGAAATCTGGAAGACTCCGGAGATAACCGACAAATTGTCGTCCCGTTACGTAGCTGTTAAGTTGCTCGAAACGGATAAGACCACACTCAGACAGCTTGAAAAGTATGCCAATTACGAAACGATAAAAGGTAAAGCAAAAAAGGCAATCCTGAAACTTGAAAAGGAATACGGTGAGAAATCGGAAACGATCATTACCGATGCCAAGTATGGTTTTATCAACGGAGCGCTCAAGGAAACCCTGACCGAACCCCGCAAGGACAAGCAGGCTGTAAAACGGGAACTGGACGATATACTCACCCATAAATTCTGGGGATTTCCCATCTTTTTGTTCCTGATGTGGCTTATGTTTCAGGCTACCTTTACCCTCGGCAGTTATCCGATGGAATGGATTGACGCCGGAGTAAAACTGTTGCATGACTGGCTGCAAACGTCGATGTCTGAAGGTCCGCTGCGCGATCTGCTGGTCGATGGTATTATCGGCGGGGTAGGAGGTGTGATTGTCTTTTTACCCAATATCCTCATCCTCTTTTTCTTTATCTCCCTGATGGAAGATACCGGATACATGGCCCGCGCGTCGTTCATCATGGATAAGCTGATGCACAAAATAGGTCTTCACGGCAAATCGTTTATTCCTCTCGTGATGGGCTTTGGCTGCAATGTTCCCGCCATTATGGCTACCCGCACGCTGGACAATAAGAAAGACCGGATACTGACCATGATTATCACCCCCTTCATGTCGTGCAGCGCCCGTCTGCCGGTGTATGTGCTGCTTATTTCGGCCATATTTCCCTCTCGTCAGGGACTGGTGCTGTTCTCCATTTATGTCATTGGAATAGTTCTGGCTATACTTACTGCCCTGGTGATGAAACGCGTTGCCTTTGCCAAGAAGGAAGTGCCTTTCGTGATGGAATTACCGCCCTACCGCATCCCTACACTGAAAAACACCAGCATTCACATGTGGCACAAGGGACAGCAATATCTCAGAAAGATGGGAACGGTTATTTTAGTGGCTTCCATTCTGATCTGGGTGCTGGGATATTTTCCGCGGAATGTGGAATACAGCAAGGATTACGATACGCAGATTGTTTCCGCGCAAACCAATCCTCAACTTAGTGAAATGCAAAAAGAGAACCTGGTATCACATCTGACTGTTGAACAGGAAGCCGAACGGCAGGAGAAATCGTATATCGGTCAGCTGGGACATGCCATTGAGCCGGTAATCAGTCCGCTGGGTTACGACTGGAAAATGGGTGTAAGCATCATCAGCGGTCTGGCAGCCAAGGAGATTGTGGTTAGCACAATGGGTATTCTCTATCAGGCCGACCTGCAGGCCGATGAAAATTCGGGGACTCTGAAAGCCAACCTACACAAGCAAACCCACCTTACGGGAAAAATGAAGGGTCAGAAAGTTTTCACACCCCTTGTCACGTACGGTTTTATGCTTTTTATACTGATTTACTTTCCCTGCGTAGCAGTTATCGCGGCTATCAAAAAGGAAGCAAACTGGGGCTGGGCAATCTTTACCATGGTGTACACCACCGCTATAGCCTGGATCGTCGCTTTTGCAACCTTTCAGCTGGGAAGTTTGTTAGTATGAGAAATAAAGAAAATATGAAACAGACTAAACCGGCTGAAAACAGTAAGCAGCTATACAAGCAGGCATTCGGACTAGCGCTTTTCACCATTATTTATAATATTGCCGAGGGTCTGGTGTCTATCTGGCTGGGATATGAAGATGAAAGTCTCGCGCTGTTTGGCTTCGGCGTCGATAGCTTTATTGAAGTAATTTCGGGACTGGGTATTGCACACATGATTATTCGTATACAAACCAAGCCCGATCTGAGCCACGACCGCTTTGAACGGACAGCTTTGCGGATTACCGGTTTCTCGTTGTATGCTCTGGCTGCCGGTCTGGTCTTTTCAGGAATTTATAATATTGTAACTCAACACAAACCCGAAACAACTTTCTGGGGGATTGTCATTGCCCTGATTTCAATTGCCGCCATGTGGATGCTTATCCGGGGAAAAATAAGGGTAGGTAAGAAGCTCAACTCAGATGCCATCCTTGCCGATGCCGAATGCACACGGGTTTGTATTTATATGTCTGTTATTTTACTTTTCAGCAGCGGCATTTATGAGTTAACCGGCTTTGCATATATCGATAGTATCGGCTCGCTCGGACTTTCATACTTTGCATTCAGCGAAGCAAAAGAAAGTTTTAAGAAAGCGAAAAACAATACCCTTTGTTCGTGCGGACACGGTTGTACTAATAAATAATTCACAAAAAAAATGTTACAATTCATACTCGTTCTTATCATTGTGGCTTTGGCTATTGTGTACACTGTGTATGCACTCGTTAAAAGTTTACGCAAAAAGGATGCATCTCCCTGCGGCGACTGCAACGGTTGCGACCTGAAAAAGGAAATAACGAAGAATGTTTCCAATAAACCCTCACGCGATTCCTATACCTGTGGCAACCGTCCTCAGGATAAAGCCCCCTAATTATCTCCCTTCGGTCGCTGACCGTTGGTTCCCCCGTGGGGGACTTTTGCAACATCGGTTCTATAAGAATTTGTAAACAAATTTCAGGACAAAACAATAGCCTTTTTCAAAGAGAGACTATCTCTTACCATTCAGACAGCAGGATACACTAAGCTTCAACGGCAAGAAAATTAATGGATGCATTTACAAACCGCGTCGCCAGTATAGTAGTGAATATTTACGGAGGCATCTTATTTATATCCATCTTTTAAAAATAATTATCAGATTAACTTGTTAAGAAAAAAAACTTAATATCTTTACAACTGTTATTCTTTATAGAATTCAAGCGCTGAAAGTGGTAAGATGGATGAAAAAGAGGAGCTAAGAAAATAATTGAGTAATAAGTGCGATAGAGTAGAACATACCAGATGTTAGGCAACAATGGTAAAAAACGAGCAACTATGATAATTATGAGAAAATTTGTAAAAGTGATTATTTTGGGATTTATTGTTTTGCCGACAATTTGTAAAGGGCAATATGTTAGTCATTATATTGAAAAGGACAGAATTAATGTTGATACTTTAATTGATAAGACAACTGGTGTGAGATTTATACTAGATAAAAGAAGGATTTACATTAAGGCTATTGATAAGTCAGGGAAAGAATTGTGGAAAACGAACCCGGCTGTTGATAATAATTTAGATGAATATAGAGTAAAAAGGCCGACCATTGTGTATTTTGCTTTTAAAACAAACAAATTTACTGGGAATAAAGAGGTGATCGCAATCTCATACAACAATTCTCAATTCGGCTGCCTTGATAAAAAGACCGGACATTTTCAATTTGAAGGACAGGACTAATTTGTTGTCTTGTAGCTGATTATTAATAGGGTGAATGAAAAATCACTGTTGCCAACACAGTATAAATTTTATTGGTGTGAAAGTGTAACCAAAAGGTTTTGTTACTATTCAAGTTATGTGTACCTTGATAGTGAAGTGCTCCGTAGCTCCCCCAACAAAACTTATACTCAACGATAAGTACCTGGAGTAAAAATCACTTCGGCAGTAGGGACTACTAAAAGACAAAAGCTGAGAAAACGATTAATAAACTATTCACCCATAAAAAATCACATTTGAAAGCTTCGTCTGTGATGTGGGCAGATATACAAAGGTTAATGAACTGTTTGTTAGAATGTCGGTGTATACATTGCAAATGAAAAAAAAGTATTATATTCGCAATGATGAAAGAAAATTACACTATATTGATAGCTTTGCTGGCTGTAGTGCTGACAGCTAATGCATTACCTGCTACAGGTTCTGAAGTTTTTAATCCCTTTTCACTGAACGACAAATTGCCTTCCAATACCGTTACGCGCACGTTTCAGGATCAGGAGGGGTATATGTGGTTTGGCTCCAGAGACGGATTGTGCCGTTTCGATGGATACGATATCAGTGTATTCAGATCATCAGCCCAGACGCCGGGCAGGCTTACCAGCAACGAGATAGAATGTATTACCGAAGACCGGGAGCATAAACTGTGGGTTGGCACGCTCGAGGGTATCAATATACTGGATAAAAAGAATTTTACACTCAAACCATTCGAAAACAAATTTACCCGGAAGGAACGGATTAATTCGATAGTATGCGACTCGGAAGGATTTATCTGGATCGGAACGTCGAACTACGGGGTGCTGAAAGTGAATCCGCAAAACGGGGAATTTCAGAGATATTCGAGAGATGCCGGTTCGCGCTACAAGTTGAAGAGCAATAACATATCACAAATTTATGAAGATAAACGCGGCAACATCTGGATTTCGTCCTGGAAAAATGGCCTTTGCTTCATCGATAAAACGAAAAAACAAGTTCATTACCTGCCCGCCATCGGATTGTCGAACAACCCATTCAGGGTATTTCAGGATGCGGATAGTCTCTACTGGATATGTACGTGGGGGGATGGCATTTACACGATGACCCTCAACGCGTCGAACAAAGCGACCGTGGCACCGGTGAAATTTGCAACAGCTTCTCCTGGTGTGGACAAAATTGTGTACAGCATCGTGCAGGACGACAATGACGGTCATATCTGGATTGTTTCCTTCGAAGGTCTGTATGTGATCAGGAAAGCCGGAAATGATACTTACACGCTGCAGGACGGAAAGATATACACCGGAAAAATCACCGGTGGTATTTTCCATGAAATATACAAAGACCACAAAGGAAATTTGTGGCTGGGGACACTCGGTGAAGGGTTGTACAGACTCGACCTGAGAAGTCTCCCGTTCGAAAATTATCCGCTGAGTCTGCGGGGAAATGCCGAAAATTCGTTTGTAACGCACATTTGCGAAACCGGTACGGGTCATTTTTATTTTACACTTGACCGGAAGGGGCTGTACAGATTTGATTTTGCAGGTCATGAAATAAAAGAAATTCCCGCCACCCGATCGGCAGGATTAACCAGTATTACCGCCATAACCTATATACGGGGAACCAACGAAATATGGATAGCCAACGAAGGAACCGGCAAAATATATGTTTATACAGAAAACGGCAGCGGATTAGTCCTCAAACAGGCGTTTCCTTTAAAAGTTAATAATGATAATTCCATCAGCATCTTTTTCGAAGACCGCAACAGGGATGTTTGGATCGGCAGTAATTCCGGACTTTTCAAAAAAACATACAACGGAAAAGTACTCTCAATACCCTTTAAATACAAGTTTATCAACTCCATTGTACAGGATAAAGCCGGAGATATCTGGGTTGGAACTGAAAAAAACGGACTTTTCAGGCTGAAAAAGGATTCGAAGAAACCGGGCAACACGCAGTACACACCCGTTCAGATAGACTTAAGAAAAAATGATTTTGAAAGCCATAATATTCAATGTGTCCTTGCTGCCCGAAACGGGTATATCTACATTGGTACCAAAGAAGGGTTTATTTATCAATACGACAGTAAGAGCGCGGAAATAATAGAAATAAGCGGACAGTACGCCATTACCGATGAGAAAATCCTAGACATACTGGAAGATAATTACGGAAATCTCTGGATCTCGACCACCAAGCAGATCATCAAACACAATCCCGTTACGCATGCTTCCATCTATTACTCCACGTCGAACGGAATGCTGATAAATTCATTCTTCAAAGATGCCCGGATAAAATTGAAAAACGGTCTGATATTGTTTGGCGGCAATAAGGGTATCTGTGCTTTTGATCCTTCCCGACAACAGAAACCGAATGAACCGGCAGAACCACAAGTGGTGCTGACAGATATTCTTGTTCAGAACAAATCGATTTTCGAAAGAGACAGAGATAAACTGTATGATTCCGCAAAGAATACAATAACACTCAAATACAGCGAAAATAAACTGAGTATCGAGTTCTCGATACTGGATTACTTAACGGCAAGCAATACACAGTACGCCTATAAACTGGAAGGAACCGACAAAAACTGGAACTATATAGGCAGCAACCGCCGGTTTGTAAATTACGCCGATTTACGCGAAGGCTCTTACACCTTCTCGGTGAAAGCCACTGACGAAAACGGAGTCTGGAGCGACCGTATAACAACGCTGGAAATTAAGGTTTTACCACCGTTTTATCGCACCTGGTGGGCATTTCTGTTGTATCTGATAGTCGTATTAATCATACTGTATATCTGGAACAGAAACATCACAAACAGACTTCGGTTATTGAATGATTTGAAAATTTCGAAAATTGACAAAGAAAAAACTGAAGAACTTGTACAGACAAAATTGCGCTATTTCACCAATATCAGTCACGAATTGCTGACACCTTTAACCATTATCATTCTCGAGATAGAGAAAATTCAGCGAAAACTCAAAGACTCTTCACCTTCACAGTTCGGAGTAATAAAGGATAATGTGTCGCGTTTGAGGCGATTGATAGAGCAAATCCTGTACTTCAGCAAGGTGGAAGCCGGAAATATGAAACTGAAAGTTTCGCGGGCGGATATAATCTCCTACATTGACAGGATTTGCAGGACGAATTTTAAAACACTGCTCGATGACAAGGGAATACATTTCACATTCAGTTCTAATTACACCGCTTTCGATGCTTACTTTGACCAGGATAAAATGGATAAAGTTATTTACAATCTGCTTTCGAATGCCTATAAAAACACTCCTTCCGGTGGAAACATTTATATAAATGTTGAAATTTTCCGGAAAGATACGTGTGATTATTTGTCTGTGACCGCAGAAGATACCGGAGTTGGCATCCCGGAAAAGGATCTGCCGTTTATTTTCGACAGGTTTTATGTTACCAGCACCTCAGATCAGAGCCAGAGCCACGGAATAGGTTTGGCGCTTACATACGACCTGATAAAACTTCATAAAGGTGAGATTAGTGTAAAAAGTAAGCTGCATAAGGGCACTTCATTTACTTTCATCTTGCCTGTATCGCCCGAGTGTTACTCGGAAGATGAAATGCTGCCCGAAAGCGTAACCCTGTCGCAGCAACCGGAAGAAATTGAAAAAGAAGAACCGGCAGAGACAGATGTAAATGCAGCTGAGGCTGTTGTCAATAAAGAATTTACATTGCTTATAGTCGAAGATAACAAGGACCTGAGAGATAATATACAGCAGGTTTTTGAAAGCAGCTACACGGTTTTCACGGCTGAAAACGGAGTGGTAGCTCAAAAAATTGTTCAGGAGAAAGATGTAAATCTGATAATCTGCGATGTAATGATGCCCGAGATGGACGGACTTACACTTTGTCGGCTACTGAAAAACGACATTAAAACAAGCCATATTAATATACTGATACTTACGGCCAGAGACTCGTCGCAGGACCGGATAGACTGCTATGAGGCCGGAGCAGACGGATATATCTCCAAGCCATTCGAACTGGGAGTGCTGGAAGCCAGAGTGAAGAACCTGATACGAAACCGAAATCTGAATAATAAAAAATTCAAACAAAATCACGATGTGAGTATTTCGACCATCGAATTGAACTCCATTGATGAAGAGTATCTGAAAATGGCAATCAGTAAGGTGGAAAGTAAACTGGCTGACGAAACCTATGACTTTGATCTTTTTGCACAGGATATGTCTTCCTCCAGATCCACCCTGCACCGTAAACTGAAATCACTCACCGGTCTTTCACCCTGGGAGTTTATACGGAATATCCGGTTGAAACATGCAGCCCAGATGATGAAAAACAATGTCGGGAGTATTTCCGAAATCGCGTTCAAGGTAGGCTTCAATGACCCAAAATACTTCAGCAGGTGCTTTAAAGCTGAGTTCGGAATGACCCCCAAAGAGTTTCAGGAAATGCACAAAGAGTGATAGCTGTATAATAATAACTTTAATAACGTTGATACAGACTGGCTCCTGAATTATTTTTACACTACATTGACCATTTTTTCGCTGTTTAAGGAGAATTATGTTATTACATTTGTCGTTGATAGATTTAATATACATTTATTCATCTGAATCCACTCTGAAAATTTATTTTTTCAAACGTCCTGACTGCACCTGATTGCAAAGGAGTAAACCTAACAGAAAAAGGTTTTCGGAGGAGATTTTCAATTAATTCTTAAACTAATGAAAAGACTTTTTACTCTATTTGTTATTACTGCTTTGGCAGTATCAGGTTACACGCTAAATGCTCAAACCTGGAGTGCACCATCACTCAAAGGAAGTGTTCCGGTGTCAGGAACGACTTATTACATTTATAATATTGGATCAAGCGGTTTTTTAAATCGGGGAGGATACTGGGCTGCCCAGGCTGTGGTTACATCTCAGCCAAGAGAGAATGCTACCGTTAATATCATTAAATGGACAGCTGTGAATACAACTGGCTCCACGTGGACATTTCAGTATAATAATGCCGGAACTAATGTGTCCGGGAAATACTTGTTTGCCGCAAATACTGATCCGCTGAATGGGGAAGTTTACACCGATAACTCAACCAACAACACCTGGAATGTAGTGCAAACAGATGCAACCAACAATATCTATTCCATACAAGTGGTAAACACTTATGCCGGTTATATTGCCACACAATATTTGGGCAGTGCTGCTACAACCGAATCCACAAATAAAGGAATTGCCAACACGGTAAAATACAACAGAACCGGTGGCGATGCCTATACTCAGTGGATATTTATTAGCCAGGCCGATTATGATTTATATAATGCTAAAATACAGTTGGACAGGTATATGAATTATGCCAAAGCACAGGGCACGATTGACCTGAGTTCGTATATTGCAACATACAATGCTGATGTTACAGTTGATATAAATACGGCTTCAACAAATTTGCTGACTGCATTAACAAGAACTGATGTCACTGCATCAATAATAAATGCAAGTTTTGAATCAGCTATTGGTAGCGAATGGACAAATACAGGTGGTTTTGTCAGAAACAATTCTTCACCGAATATTGGCTGGACCAAAAACGGAACTAATTTTGCTGAAAAGTGGGTAAACTCCAGTACTAATCTGCCTACAGGTGTCATTACACAAAAAGTATCTGGACTTACCAACGGAGTTTACGGTTTGGTAGTGTCAGGTCATGCCGTACAGCAGGGCGGATCTAACCCGTTGCATACCGGCGCTTTCATTACAGTTGGTGGTTCAGCTACCGAAATAATTGCGGGCAATGATTATTATGTTGATAATGTAACAGTCTCAGATGGTACATTAACTATTGGTTATTCATTGCAGGGAACTACAGCATGTAACTGGACTGCTTTTGACAATTTCAGGCTATATCGTTACGTAACTTTCAGCACACCTTCGCTTTCGGCTTCTGTGTCCTCTCTGAAATTTGATAATATTAATAAAACATCATCCATCTCAGTTACCGGTTCCAACCTTACCAGCGATATCGCCATCACTGCACCCACCGGTATTACACTTTCGGGTATCAACCTTGTGGATAACGGAGGTGGTAATTACTCGATAGCAGCTGCTAATGCAAATGCAACCACTGCGATTACAGCTACATATAATGAAACAGATGTAGTATCGGGTACTATTACGATCAGTGCAACCGGCACTGGTAACCAGCAGATTTCCACATCAATTTCAGTAAAAGCTTCGTCTAATGCTGGTTGTTATACTCCGCTTTACCCTACCGGAAACATGATTGCTGATCCTACCTTTAGTGCAGCTACCCTCACAGACGGAGGCTTTGGAGGTTGGGGACCAACAGCCATCGATACAAAAAATCCGTATTGCGGAAGAGGTAGCGCTTATGTTCGCGGAAGCTGTTGGCCGGATGGCGGTTCTTTAGACCGTGCATTAACGGCTGCAAACGGAAATGCTCTGAAACCTAATACAAACTATCGTATCAGAGCGATGATAAAATCGCAGGCTTCAACAGGTACTAATTTCCAGATTGAGGTTGAAGGATACGATGGAACTACAAGTAAAATATACCCTATTACTAACACAAACGGATGGGTTCTGTTTGATGAAACATTCACTACAGGTGCTACTGTAACTGAAAAGGGAATCTATTTTAATTCCTGTTCAAGTGCAAGCCCCGCTATCACTGACACTTGTTTCATTGATAACTACGAAATGTATGAAATCCCGACACTGAACGTTGCCGGAAATAATGCAACAAATGATATGATATTGTTTACAGCAACAAATCAGCAGGTCGTTGTTCCGGTTACTGCAACCATGTTTACTAATGGATTTAATGTAAGTTCTGATAATCCTTTATTCTCACCGGATGTTACTACTTTGCCCAATACCGGTGGAAGTATTACCCTAACATTTACAGGAACTGCATCAGCAACAGGAAACCTCACAATATCACAGGCTGTTTCTCCATCGGCTGCACCGATGCAACGGATAATAGGCGCTACCAGCGTTACAATTCCGATGGATGCAACTTTAACACCTACCAGTGTAAATCTGATAAATGCATCAGGAGTAAGGACATATGCAACAAAAAATCAAGTTGTGTCTGAACTAAACCTTACTGAAGATGGTTTAGTAAGCATGACAGTTTATGGTGCAAATGGCGTGAAAATAGCTGAAAGAATAACTAATTTAAGCGTTGGTGCTCACAGACTGACTATTGATAAAGTGTTGGGTAATGGTGTTTATCTGGTTAAACTGACTGTTAACGGGGATTCGATAACTCAAAAAATAGTAAAATAGAGAATATCTCAAATTAAGACGCAGCGGTTTTGCTGCTGCGTCTTTACTTAATTTATATTTAACAACTAACTGTATTTATCATGAAGAAACTTCTTACTTTTTTAATTGTGCCGCTATTAGCTCTGATGGGAGTTAATGCACAGACAGATGTAACGAGCACCTATCTGCTCAATCCGGGTTTTGAATCGGCAACAAATGTAAGTACTACCATTGCTAACTGGACAAATGCCGGAAAGATTATGCAATCGCAGAGCAATACCTCTTTTTCCAAAAAAGACGGTACTTGGTATGCTGAAAAATGGCAAAGTTCCGGTAATCTTACCGGTATCAGATTATCGCAACAGGTAGCTGCTATACCTAATGGCTGGTACATTCTCAGAGTTGCAGCTTTCACTAACCAGGGTGCAGGTGGAGCTTTTGTTTATGCTAACCAGGATTCGACCGAAGTTTTCGATACAAACGATTACGATGTGCTGGTAAATGTTACTACAGGAACACTGGAAGTGGGTTTCAAAGTAATAAAATCCAGCAACTGGGTTGCTTGCGATAATTTCAGGTTATACGCTCTGGAAAGTACTCCTTATATGCAGGTAAGTACGGCTTCGCTGATGTTCGATGCAGCTCATCTCGCCAGAACTTTCAAAGTTAAAGCGGCAAATCTCACCGCTGACGTTGCACTGACTGCACCAGCAGGTATAACTTTAAGTAAAACAACCATCACTCCGACTGAAGCAGCTGCAGGTGTGGTAGTTACTGCAACATGCGATGCTTTGGCTAATATCACCGATGGAACAATAAGTGTTGCCAGTGGTACTTTGTCATCTTCGATCGCTGTTACTGCATCCAACGCTGACGCAGGATGCTTTACACCGCTTTATACCGACAGACCCAATATCATCAGCGATCCGTTGATGAACAGTTTATCAAGCTATCAGGGTTGGGGAACCAAGGAGTTATCTACGGAATATAAATATTGCGGAGCAACAAGTCTTAAAATCCCGGGTAAATGCGGAGGCTCTCTTGATTTTGGCCTGACCGGAAAACTCAAACCCAATACCATGTACCGTGTAAAAGCAATGGTAAGCACCAACGGAACCGGTGATGCTAAAATAGGTATTGACGGGGCAATAGCTACCAAAATTATTCAGACATTTTCAACCGATATGGGAGTGTGGAAAACAATAGATTTCACTTTCACCACACAGGCAACGCTTGGAACTGTGTTAATGTACGTAAACAGTTGCGAAAATCAAACAGCTACGGAACTCTACATAGACAACTGGGAAATGTACGAATTATTTGATGCACCCACACTTTCGGTAAGTCCTGCCGTTTTATTGTTCGACGCATTGAACCCAAACAGAACCTTTACTGTAAAAGGAACAAACCTTATCTCTGATATTACTCTGAC
>JAFNAU010000103.1 GCA_017860335.1 Bacteroidota bacterium | reverse complement strand
AAAATAAACCTTTTCTAGCCAATCATAAATGGAAAAATGAATATCTTTGAATTTAATTTCAAAACAAGAATTGAATGTTTTTAATTTAGTTCTCGCAACGGAGAAAAAATCATGAAGCATAATTTTTTAGACTTATCCAAAACAAACTGGGGTGAAGTACAACAGCATCAGTACGATATAGTTGTCCTCCCCTGGGGAGCCATTGAGCCTCACAATTATCATTTACCCTATATTACTGACGCCATTCTCAGTTCAGAAATTGCAAGTAAATCAGCCGAACAGGCATATGCTCAGGCAAACGTGTCGGCTGTTGTGATGCCGCCCATATATTTGGGATCTCAAAATCCCGGACAGTGGGAATTGCCCTTTTGCATTCACACCAGTTACGAAACCCAGAAAGCAATATTGACAGATATCGTGAAATCGCTCTACGGACAGGGTTTCCGGAAGCTGCTCATTATTAACGGGCATGGTGGTAATTCGTTCAAATCAATGGTGCGTGATATGGCAGTAACTTTTCCCAACTTTTATATCATTTCCTCTGACTGGTACAATTTTGTACCCCGTGAAGGTTTTTTTGATGAAGAAATCGATGACCATGCCGGAGAACAGGAAACTTCAGTCATGATGTATTTTCATCCCGAACTGGTGGATCTGAATACAGCGGGTAACGGAACGCCCAATCTAGCAAAGATGAAATCGATTGCCAATAAAACAGGCTGGATGCCCCGTAACTGGAAGGAAACAACGCTGGACACCGGCGTTGGAAATCCCAAAAAATCGACAGCAGAAAAAGGAGAACGATATGTGAAAGAGGTTGTTAACCGGATTGCAGAAATGCTGATTGAGTTTAAAGAAGTGTAATAAAAGTCATGCAATCAAATAGTTACAAATGAAGATAATAATCAGAATATCAATATTAATTTCAATCATAGCTATGATGGAAGGATGCTCAACAACAAAAAATGCCGAAACAAGGGTAAAAATGCAAACAACTTACGGAGACATTGCCGTGAAACTGTACAACGAAACGCCGCTTCACCGCGATAATTTTCTGAAACTGGTAAACAGCGGATTCTACAACGGAGTGCTTTTCCACCGGGTAATAGCCGATTTTATGATACAAGGTGGTGATCCGGATTCGAAAACGGCCTCACCAATTGATTCTCTGGGGAATGGCGATGCCGGATATACCGTTCCGGCGGAGTTCAAAACACCGGCAATTTTCCACAAAAAAGGAGCACTTGCAGCAGCTCGCCTGGGCGATGCCGAAAATCCTCTGAAAGCATCATCAGGTTGTCAGTTTTATATTGTGGAAGGGAAAACATTCTCGGATGTTGAACTGGATAATATGCAGACCAATAAGTTACGGCAGCAGGAAAACTCCTTGTTTCAGGAAATATTAAAAACCAAAAACGACGAAGTAAAAAAATACAGGCTCGAACGCAACCAGGAAAAGCTCGATCAACTTCGTGACAGTATCCTGCTCGAAGTGAAAAATAAAATTTCAGTCGATTCGACCTATAAGTTCAGTGAGAAGCAGCGGACCATTTATAAAACCCTGGGAGGCACTCCTCATCTTGACGGTAACTACACCGTGTTTGGCGAAGTGACAGAAGGAATAGAAGTGGTGGAAAAAATATCCAAAACAAGAACCGGACGAATGGACAGACCAATTGAAGACATTCGGATACTGAAAATGGAAGTTGTAAAATAAACAAAAAGCTGCTCAAACGCGAGACAGCCTTTTTAATAAAACCAATATTTTCTATATCACCTCTTGAATTTTACATATTGCGGACTTTTTGGCACGTAATCTTCATCGTCCCAAAGCGTGCTTGTAATCATCAGATCGGCACTGTAGCGGTTACAGGCAATTGGAATGTTATGAATCCGACACTGCCGAAGAAGCATTTGAATATCAGCTTCGTGCGGATTAGCGCTCAGGTCATCAATCAAAAATACGCAAAAGTCGATTTGCTTGTTAACTACCATAGCGGCAATTTCAGCATCACCGCCAAGTGGACCCGAATTTTTACGGGTAATATCAACCTCAACACCTTTTTTTGTCAAGGCTTCTTCAATTAATTTTCCGGTTGTACCTGTACATATCAATTTATGCTTTGACAACATACTTGCATTATAAATTGCCCACTCTACCATATCCGCCTTTCTGGCATCATGTGCTACCAAAGCTATGGTTAGTTTTTTTTTCATTATTTCTTCCATTTCTTTCCATTTTTTTCTATTGAATGTGATTCTAATTTATTCAATTCAACATCACATTCAATATTGTATTAATCCCATTAAAATATTTAACTATAACAAACTGGAACAAAAATTGTTCCAAAATTGAGTTTACAACTATAAACTGCTAAATAAGCAGAAAACGGACTTACCTTCCGATAAGTCCGCTAGTTCTTAATTACGCCCGACAAAGGAGCAAATTAACAGAAGATTTTAATCTTCCAGTAAGATTTCCATAATCGTGCACGCGGCTTTGGCAACTGAGGTACCAGGGCCAAAAATAGCCGCAACGCCTGCTTTGTACAGGAAGTCATAGTCCTGAGCCGGGATAACACCACCTGCAATAACGATGATATCTTCGCGTCCATATTTCTTCAATTCATCCATCACTTGCGGGATCAATGTTTTGTGACCGGCAGCAAGTGAAGAAACTCCGAAAACATGAACATCATTTTCTATTGCCTGTTTAGCGGCTTCTGCCGGTGTCTGGAACAAGGGTCCCATGTCAACGTCGAAACCACAGTCGGCATAACCGGTAGCTACAACTTTTGCGCCACGGTCGTGTCCGTCCTGACCCATCTTTGCAATCATAATTCGGGGACGACGTCCTTCCTTCTTTGCAAATTTTTCTGTCAACTCAGATGCACGTTTGAAATCCGAGTCATTTTTAGTTTCTGATGAATACACGCCTGAAATTGTTCTAATGGTTGCTTTATATCGACCTGCTACTGCTTCGCAGGCATCTGAGATTTCACCGAGACTTGCACGTACACGCGCTGCTTCTACTGCCAGTTCAAGAAGATTGCCTTCTCCTGTACGGGCACATTCTGTGATAGCATCCAGCGCTCTTTTTACATCCGCTTCATTACGATTGGCACGCAATTGTTTCAGACGTTCAATTTGTTGTATGCGCACTGCTGTATTGTCCACTTCCAGAATATCAATCGGATCTTCTTTTTCGAGACGATACTCGTTCACACCGATGATTTTCTGTGCTCCGCTATCAATGCGAGCCTGTGTACGGGCTGCAGCTTCTTCAATACGCATTTTTGGAATTCCGGTCTCGATAGCTGCTGCCATACCACCCAGTTTCTCCACTTCTTCGATCAATGCCCAGGCTTTTTCGGCCAGTTCGTTTGTCAGACTTTCCACATAATAGGAACCTGCCCACGGATCAACTTCGCGGGTAATATCTGTTTCCTGCTGGATATAAATCTGTGTATTACGGGCAATACGTGCCGAGAAATCGGTTGGCAAAGCAATAGCTTCATCGAGAGCATTTGTATGAAGTGACTGTGTATGACCGAGAGCTGCTCCCATAGCTTCAATACAGGTACGACCCACATTATTGAACGGATCCTGTTCGGTAAGCGACCAACCGGAAGTTTGTGAGTGAGTACGCAATGCCAGCGATTTTGGATTTTTAGGATTGAACTGTTTTACAATTTTAGCCCAAAGCATACGTGCTGCACGCATTTTGGCAATTTCCATAAAATGGTTCATTCCGATTGCCCAGAAGAATGACAAACGCGGTGCGAAAGCATCAATATCCATTCCGGCATTCACTCCGGCACGGAGATATTCAAGTCCGTCGGCAAGCGTATAGGCTAGTTCAATATCGGCTGTTGCACCGGCTTCCTGCATGTGGTAACCTGAAATTGAAATGGAGTTGAACTTAGGCATATTTTTGGATGTATATTCAAAAATATCAGCAATAATTTTCATGGAGAATTTTGGCGGATAAATATATGTATTTCGCACCATAAATTCTTTCAGAATATCATTCTGAATAGTTCCGGCCATTTCTTCGAGTTTAGCTCCCTGTTCCAGACCAGCATTTATATAGAAAGCTAATACGGGAAGTACAGCACCATTCATAGTCATGGAAACGGACATTTTATTTAATGGAATGCCATCAAACAAAACTTTCATATCTTCCACCGAGCAGATGGAAACACCTGCCTTTCCAACATCACCTACTACCCGTTCGTGATCGGCATCGTAACCACGGTGTGTTGCAAGGTCAAACGCTACGGAAAGTCCCTTTTGACCGGCTGCCAGATTACGGCGATAGAAAGCGTTGCTTTCTTCGGCAGTAGAAAAACCGGCATACTGACGAATAGTCCAGGGTTGCATTACATACATGGAGCTGTACGGACCGCGCAGGAATGGCGCTACTCCGGCAGCATAATTGAGATGATCCATTCCGGTAAGGTCTTCTTTGGTATAAGATGGCTTCACGGCAATCTGTTCCGGTGTCAGCCAGCTACTTTCGGCTTCGGGTGCCACTGCACCTGCCTTAAAATCGTTGATATTGATATCCTTAAAATTTGGTTTCATATACTTTTTGATTAAAGATTTAAGAACAAAGATAAAAGACTGGTAATTTTAGCCTTTAATTTCGCTCTTAATCCATTTTATTTTTAAATCCTGTTATCATTTTTTGAAGTTCAATGATTTTATTTTGAATACTATCAAAATTCATTGAATGAATAAATTTTATGTTTAATGCTTTGCTTCCGTTTTCCCCTGATTTTACATAATCGGGAACAGAATAAAAACCGCTACATCCCATACAGCATGCGATATAACCAGTGGTACAAGATTTTTGCTGTATCTGTACATCAATCCCCAGAAAATTCCGCAAATTAAAGCCGCCATTACCAGCATAAAATTAAACGACCAGATATGTACCAGTGCATAAATGAACGTGGTAATGATTAATGCTTTCCATTCTCCGTATTTTCCGATTAACCTGTCCTGAACGTAACCACGCCAGAATATTTCTTCGGCAGGACCAATGATAAACAACAAACCCAATATCAGCAATATTTTATTTTGTCCTTCTTTCATTGCATAGATGCTGTCGACCTGAGGCCGTGCAAAATCAAAAAGCATTTTAGAAAAGAAGTCGCCCAAATAAAACACCATCCAGAGTACAACGGCAGACAACAGGCCAAAAGCAATTGCTTTCCAGTTGAAATCGAACTGTTCAAGTATTGACTTGCGTTGTGTCAGACTAATTGTTATCAGAATCGTAGCTGAAATGGCCATCGCAATCCAAAAATTAAAAAACTGGCTTGTCCACGGTGAGAACATCAAAAACCACAAAACCGTGGCTATGTGTACGGGAATGATTAGTTTTTTCATAATAAACCTGCAATAAAATTAGCAACCGCAAGCAAAAGGCTGAACATCATGACCAACTGAGCCGACTGAGCATCCATATCCTTAATTATTTCTGGTTTATCAATATCGGCCTGCTTTATTTGCTTAATATTTTTCAGCAATATCGGGAAAGTCAGAAAAACCACTAAACAAAGAGGATGAAGAATACCGAAAACTACTGACATTACAATGATGATATAAGCACCAATACCGAGTATGATATACTGATAAATTGAATTTTTCACACCTATCACCATTGCCTGCGTTTTGATATGAGCTTCTCCATCGTGCTTCATATCACGTGTGTTGTTGGCATGCAATATGTTCACAATCAGAAATCCGGGTGCAGCACCAATCAGTAATATTTGCCAGCTAAGCAAATTGGTTACCACCAGATAAGTTCCCAGCGAAATCAGTAAACCATAAATTACAAAAATTGTGGCATCGCCCAACGCATTGTATTTCAATTTATAGTAGAAATAAGTGGCAAGCACTCCGATTGCGCCAATCCACAGCAAATCTACCGATGTATTGAGCAACAGATACAATCCTATGATCGATCCTGTTAAGAGTAATGCCAGGCCAAAATACAAAATAGTCTTTGGTTTGAATACACCATCGACAAGCATTCGGCTCGATCCATAAGTTTCGGCTCTGTCAACTTTAAATTTGTAATCGAAATAATCACTGATAAGGTTACCGGAAGCCTGAAAAACAGCTGCTCCAAGAATAGCCAGAATGCCATAAAACCAGTTTGCATCCAGCTGCACATTGCTCCGCACGTAGAAAGCGTAAGAAACAGCAATCAATGCGGGCATTGTGGATGCCGGAAATGACCAGGGGCGTGTGGCGATAATCCAGTCTTTCGTTTTGGGGCTCATATTTTATTGAATTCCAAGTTTAACATTAAACGCCTTTAAGGTATCAAGCACATTTGATTTCACATGGATAAAGTTCTCAATACCCTGAGCTTTCAGTTCTTCCATGGAGGCAGGAGCACCGGCAACTACCAGAATTGCTTTGTCTTTCAGGAGTTGATATGCAGCAGGCGCGTATTCGGTGTATTCGTCATCGCTTGAACAAAGTACTACAATGTCAGCTTTTGCATCCATTGCTGCTTTTACGCCTTCTTCCACTGTTTCAAAACCTAAGTTGTCTGCCACTTCATAACCTGCACAGGCAAAGAAATTGCAGGAGAACTGAGCACGTGCCAAACGCATGGCCAGACTTCCGATGGTGAGCATAAATGCTTTCGGGGTTTTAGCCGCATGTTCGGTAGCAAATCTGAGATCTTCAAATTCCTGTGAACCGCGTACCGAAGGCAATGTTTCAATTCCGTTTTCGGCACAACCACACGAACCTTTTGCTGCAACTTCCACTTCTAGTTTTTTAGCAGCTTTTTCAGTAAAGTTAGGAAA
>JAFNAU010000102.1 GCA_017860335.1 Bacteroidota bacterium | reverse complement strand
ATTGCATCAGTGAAAACAGGTTTGCAGGAATATTATGAAAATTGTGGAAGACCTTATGTCTCCACACATCCCATGTTTGGGCCTACATTTGCCACTCTTGATAACCTGAGTTCTCAAAGCGCTATCATTATTTCCGAATCCGATCACATGGGTAAGGCGTTCTTCAAGGATTTATACCGGTCGCTTCATTTGAGAATCTTTGAATATACGTTCGAGGAGCACGATGAGACCATCGCTTATTCGCTCTCTATCCCATTTGCGTCCACACTGGTGCTCAGGGCTTACTTTCCGAAGACGATTATCTGTTGTCGGAAATTCTGTTTAATCCGAACACCCCGAAACAGGTCGAAAATATACGCAAGGAATTGGCCAGTCTGCTGGATATAATCAATGACAAGGATACCGAACGTATGCAGGCATTTTTGAAAAAAGTAAGAAAAAATATCGAGTTGAAATAACGTAGTTTGTTTGACGGAAGTATTCAGTAGATTTTAATACAATAACAATTTATTAAAAAGCCGATTACAGAAATTTTCTGTAACCGGCTTTTTTGAGAAATCGCACACAACTTATTTTTATTTCTTTATGAATTTACGGATAGCCTTACCTTCGGCGGTGTTAATTTCCATCAGATAGATACCTGAAGCTAAACCGGAAGCATCAATTTCGGTCTTATTGGAATAAGTAGATTGTAAGGCACCCTGTATGTTGTAAATATTTACATTTCCAATTTCAGTAGCGGAAGATATCCACAGCTTTCCGGTAGTTACTCCAGGAAAAACGGTGCAGTTGATATCCATTTTCACTTCTTTCACAGCAGTTCCCGTATTCACAATCCGGTCGGTGTAAATCTTCAGGTCGCCGGCGTTCATGGAAATTGTCATGTTGGTATTCGTAACGTTGAGCACTTCACCACTAAGTAATTCGTACCAGGTTCCGGCTTTGGGGAAATTAGGCAGTGCTGTAATTGGAGCTGATGCATTGAAATTACCCAGCGCTACCATGTTCAAATCGGAGTGACTGAGAGCAATACGTCTCCCTTGATTCCAGTCATTATAAGCAATGTTGAGAGCAAATGATCCCTGAGTAAATGCATTGGGATAAAGCTTGCGCAAGGTGATTATTTTCGAACTCGCATCATAGGCAGCTTTACGGTGTGCCAGACTGAGCCAGCTCCAGGCCGAAGGTTTATTGGCAACATTGCTTCCGCCAAAATTAAGACTGTAATCGTAGCCCATCTCTCCAAACTGCCAGATCATTTTCGGACCAGGTATGAGTGTTGTGAAAGCAATGTTAAGCGGTACACGTTTTGAAACACGATAAACCGAATCGGTTTGCATTGTTCCAGCTCCGAACGATTTGGCTTTATAGAAATTGCGTTCTTCATCATGGCTTTCGGCATAACCTACCCACTGACGTGGAGATGAATTCATTCCGCTGAAATCGCTGTCTGCCTGATAACCCATGGCTGCCTGTGAATAAGCATTGTTATTTTTTCCCCACAGATACATGCCTGCACCGGCAAATTCATTTTGTTCGTTGGCTTCACCTAAATGCTCAAGTATAAACATCACGTCCGGTTTGGCTTCTTTTGCTGCATTGTAGTAGTCATTTAAAATCGCTATGCGCGATGCATCGTACGAATCGGCTGTATTGTATTGGGTAAAACCTTTGCCCAAATCCATACGATATCCGTCAACCTTGTACTCGTTAATCCAGTATTTCAGTACACGTCTGAAATGTTCCCTGGTGCCCGAAAACGAATGGTTGAAATCATTGAAAACGCTATAAGCATGAGGGGCAACAGGATTCATCCAGGGATTATTTGCTGCGGGTCTGTTGTTTGCACCATCCCAGTAGAGAGCTGCAAACGGACTGTTTCCGGTCGCATGGTTGAAAACCATGTCCAGAATTACAGCTATACCTCTTTTATGACATTCATCAATGAATTTTTTATACTTTTCGGAAGTTCCGTAAGCTTTATCAATGGCAAAGAAATGGCTTGGGTTGTAACCCCAGCTTTCATTACCGTCAAATTCCTGTATAGGCATAAGTTCAACAGCTGTTACTCCCAGTGTTTTCAGATAATCAAGTTTTGTAAGGGCGGCATCAATGGATTTTTCAACCGTGAAATCTCTGAACAGCATTTCGTAAATGATCATATTCTGCTTTGATGGCATTGTAAATGCCGGTATCTCCCAGTTATAAGCAGGTTTATTGCTTTGCAATGTAGCAACAATACCTATCGTTTTTCCTTCGGGATAGGCGGGTAAATTGGGATATCTTACGAACTTTTCGTTAATCCATTTATCGTTCCAGGGGTCGAGTACAAGTTCAGCATAAGGATCTGATACACGCAGTGTACCATCCACCAGATACTGGAAACCATAGAGCTTTCCGGGTGTAAGTCCGGTGATAGTAATCCACCAGTAATCTCCGTCTTTCTTCAGCTGATATTCATTCTTCTGCGCCCAGTTATTCATGTCTCCAATCAGGAAAACATTAGTTTTTCCCGGAGCATACATGATGAGGGTAGCTTGTGTCCCGTCGGCAGAATAGGTTATTCCGTCTTTGTAACCGGCAGGTCTTGGCTGGTTTTGTACAGGAGCTGCCACATTCACATTCACCGTATCGTACTTGATTTCAGTGCCGGCTGTTGCTTTGGCAATAAGCTGGTAATCTTTACTCTCTGAGTAAGTGAATGATTTTGAAAGAGTTGTTGCAGATGGTGCTGTGGCTACGCTTGATCCGTTGATAAATAATTCCAGATCGGCAGCAATAGATGAAGTAAAAGTGATTGTTTCTGAAGTTCCAATAGCTACTGATTTATCTGCAGCTGGATTAGTGAAACCCACATTCAAACCGGCATCATATACAGTGAGCATAATATCCCGGGGACTTGACACTGTTCCGTCTTTTCCTTCCTTTGTTTTTAAGCCGTTGCGAAATACAAAAGCAAGTTTTTTTACGACTTCTCCGGTTGTAAGACCATAATAACCCGTCATATTGGGTGTAATTAATAACTGCCATTTATTATTTCCAAGCGAGGTTAGTTTATATTTTGCTGAATTGTCACCCCATGTTGGAGCGTGTTTCCAGTCAGTATCGCTTGTACTTACATTTGTAATTACTCCTGTGTGCGCATAAACTCCGTCTGCACCGGTGTAATCTTTAAGTCCGGCAGTACCGAGTGTCGCGTCATAAGTTATTTCAATTACACCATTATAATCTTTGGTTACAAAAGCCGGGTTTGATGTTATTATCTGCGCCCAACTCGTCAGTGAAAATACAAAACAGAACAAGGTTAAAAGAGTAGTTTTCTTCATGATTAATATAATTATAGGATTATGATATCAGAGTTTTTTCTTTTTAGGATTAAATGGTTGTTAAACAGTTACAAAAATAGTGCAAATTTTAAGTCTTACTGAGTATTAACTTCCGATTTGATTTTAGAATTGGTGCAAACGTTTGAAAAATGTGTTGCGCTGTAAATTAACAGATTAGGTTTGTATATAATATGTACGGAAATAATAGTGCCGGATGTTGGAATTATCCGGCACTATACTGAATATAAACTTCTTATTAGGGACTTATTTATCTGATTTTTTTAATATCACAGCTTTCATTGGTTTCAACCGGATATTTCGGTTTCCGTAATTTTTTCCGCTCAGCAAATCTGTAAAATTACCTTCGGGTAACTTGAAATCACCTTGGTAATCTTCCATATTAAACAAAACAACGATTTCATTCTTATCGTCTGAACGTGTATAACCCAGTTTCTTTCCTTCATTCACGGTGAAACTGAATTCACCCAAAGAAAGTACAGGGTTATCTTTTCTGATCCGAATGAGTTTTTTATAGAATTCAAAAAGTTTCTTGTCAAACCGGATTTTATCATAGGATTTCTCCCCCGGCTGAAAATTATTCCTGTATTCTTTTTCCATTTTCAGTTCAGGCCACATCAGCGGTTTGCGGCAGTTTGGATCGTCGGCACCCCACATACCCATTTCATCGCCGTTCCATATTTGTGGTGATCCTTTGGTGGTGAAAAGGTGAACCAAATACAACCTTAGCCGTTCGTAAGCTTCTTTATCGGGTTTGCCGGTTTTATACAACGGATTTTCATTCGGATTTGCATGATATTTATACGCGTTCGTGTTGTAAAAGTCGGTGAGAAGGCGAGGAGCATCGTGTGTGGAGGATACGTTCATCATGGCATAAACAAAATCTTCTGGTATGCGGTTCCACTGATATTCGAGACTGTCCCTGAATTGCCTGGCGTCAATTTTATCGTCGGTATTAACAAAAAAACTGCGTGCCGGTTTATATACCTGATAATACATCACTGCATCAAAGATATTGCCTTTCATGTAGGGAGCAGGATCCATAAGTTTTTTTGGCCATTGTTGCCACCATATTTCACCAACCAGATATGCTTCGGGATTGATGCTTTTAACATACAGACGGTAATCGCGCCAAAATCCCATTCCAATTTGTTCTGCCACATCCAGCCGATACCCGTCAATGCCTTTTGATATGTCGCCATCGGGAGCCAGCCAGCGTTTTGTAACATCGAAAATATGCTGTTTTGCTCCATCATTAATGTTTCCTTCATAAGGCAATCCGTTTACACGCGGTGTGGTTATATTTACTTTTTTCAATTCCGGCATATACGCGTTACCGTACCATCCCTTGTACGAAAATTCGTTTTCCGGAGTATCGGGGTTATCAAAGGTACTAATCTCGTACCAGTCTTTATACTTTGAGTTAGCCTGATTTTTTAAGATATCCAGCCATGCCCAAAAGTTGGTTCCGGTATGATTCCATGAGTAATCCAGAATAACGCGGATACCTCTTTTGTGAAGCTCGTCCACCAGTTTCAGAAACAATTTATCGGCTGAGGTTAATTGCGGGCATCGTACTTATGCAGCGATGGAGAATCATTCAACGGATTGAAATAAACGGCTGTTATACCCAGTTCTTCCAGGTAATCCAGTTTGTTGAGTACTCCCTGTAAATCGCCTCCATAGCGGCGAAATTGTACGATGGCATTAAAATCCTGATTTGAATTTTGTTCCCAGGGCTGACGTTTGTACCAGTTGCTCGTCCAGGATGATGTTTTCCAACCTTTTGGAGGAACGATTTTCATGTTTGCCACTGTTGTTGTTTCTACTGTCGGATCGTTGGATGGATCACCATTGTTGAAACGTTCGACAAAAATCTGATACCAGATGACCTTTTCAGACCATTGGGGAGGCTGGCTGTACGTTGCGTTTTGCTGAGTGATTAACGGCAGGAATGATGTGTAAATTAGAAGAAGTAATATGTTTTTTTTCATCTGTTTATATTTTATTTTTTAAGTTATTGTCAGATGGGACACGCCATATACTCATTCCCTTCCCAATAAATCGGGACAAGTTGTGTGTCAAAAGTATATTTATATAGCTGTTTCATCTGTAAATAATTGTTTTTAAAAAGTCACTTAGTTTGTCCCGGTTTATCAGGACAACTCGCATGTCAGATTTTATCTCCCGTTGATCGATGGCTGTTGGTTCATCAACTTTGGTGAGCTGCTGCGTTCATGCTCTTTTCGTGGTTGCATATATATTCGGGAGCTATACTTACGTGAAAATATTTTCGGGTTTGAATATCTAACAGATTTCAAAAACCCGTTAGGTCTATTACGTACCGGTCAAACTGCCTGGAGGGGTAAACCGGTTTATTTGAAGTAATGATGAATCACTGCCTAAGGTAATGATGCCTTACTATAGTTACTAATGGTCTGTTACCAATACTTCCGGTCGAGCAATTACTAACGATGGATTAGCTGTATTACTAACGATGGATTAGTAGCATTGTTAACGGTGGCTTAACAAGGTGATGAATTGTCCGCAATCTTACCGACGATTTATTGCCCTGAGATGGTAGGATTTTTAAGTATAAAGCTTCTTTCATGGAAATCTGTTGTTGATAAATTTTATCCAAAGCTAAGAAAATATAGTATAAAAACAAAGACTGACTTATAAGGTCAGTCTTTGTTAATAATTTTCACGGGCTTTACTTAATAAAATAGTAGCATCCGCTGATATCGTTAAATATCACTGTATAAGTACCGGCTTTGACAGGAACATTTGGACCGTTGCCTACTCCCAAACCAATCGGGAATGTAGAAGCACCCCAGTTAATACCCCAGTCGGAATTAGCACGGAACTTACCTTCGGTATCTGATGTAAATGTGTAAGTTGTATACCAGTTATGATTATTGGAAGTTTCACAAGGTGTCATATCCACATCACTACCCCAACCGGTAAATCCGCCAATCATACCAACTTTTGTGTAAGTAGCAGGTGTAACAGTTGCTGGAACCATTGAGAAGGTATTGGTGATAGAGTTTAGAGTAATGGTATAATAACCGTCAGAAGGAACTTTGAAGTCGCTCGATCCTCCATTATTATGCAATGGTTTGGTTATGTCATTACTGTTTGCGCCCCATTGTTCGTCCCAGCTTCCGATGTCGCGGATCAGTTTAAATCCTCTTGAAGCCCAGAAATAACCGGTATAAGTAAATTCGCCATCGCCGGATGTGTTGTATTTATTCCCAGCAACAACGCTCATCGGGTAAATGGATACACCCAGACCAGCTTTTGAATTATTCCATGCCCCGTTAGCCATACCGATAATGTAGTATGGTCTTGGAGTAATATCTGTGTAAGGAACAATAGAAAGAATAGTAATATCCACGTTAGCTGAGGAGGTGTTTCCATTACCATCGCTGATTGTGTAGCTGAAGTAATCAGAACCTGAATATCCGGTAGCAGGTGTGTAAACAATTTTACCGCCCGATATTACTGCTGTCCCGTGACCCGGTGTACCTACACTTGCAATTGTCAGCGTGTTGGCTTCCGGATCAGAGTCATTAACCAGAACATCAATAGTAATTGAACTGTTCATCGGCAACGTTGCCAGATCGTTGATTGCTACCGGCGGATAGTTGTAAGTTGTAACTTTAAAAGGCAGATTACCTGTCGTGTAAAGAGCCTTTGTTCCTCCTTTAACAATGTAAGCCAGAACGCGTGCATATGCATTATGTTCGCCAAGAACCGGATTTAACGCCTTAAGCGTGTCGTTCAGTTGTTTGTAGGTTGCTGTAATTGTAGATGTTCCGCTAAGCTGAGTGTCAATCGTTTTGTACACGCTGAAATTTTCAAGATTTGAAAGGATCACCTTATATTCAAAATGAGCTGCAGTGTCGGCTAATGTTGGTTTAGAAGATATTGTGATAAAATCAACTGAAGAAGCTAATTTATCACTGGTAATTGTGAGAGGATTAACCTTAACCGTAGCTGTAAAATTCGGGTCCTGCAAAGCTGTTTGTTCGAAAGCTCCCGGTTCAGCAACTTCCTGACCAGCATAAGGGTCTTCGCAGGAAGCAAAAAGAGCACATCCAATGGCTAATGCAAAAATATATTTTATCGTTTTTTTCATTTTCATTATTTTTTAATGTTGAAGTAATGATTATTATTTAGTTCCGCTCCGAAAAGCGGAACTAAATAATTTTTATTTTCTGATGAAAGTATAGTGACCGGTAATATCATTCAAAATGATAATGTAGGTGCCGGCAGATTGTACCATATTCTTGCCGCCCTGTACGCCTATACCCATTGCAGAATATAATTTATTGCCATCAGATGCACCGCCAGTACCCCAGTTTACATCCCACTTGGAGTCTGCACGCAGTTTACATTGATGTTCGCCATCGAAAGTATAAGTAGTGAACCAGATGTGTTTATTTGCACTTTCATTTGCAGTGAAACTTACTACATCCGAACTCCAGTCGTTTCCGGTGAAGGCACCAATCAGACCGATAGTCGTATAGCTTGCCGGTGTGATTGAAGCAGGAACGATGGTTGCGGAATTCTCAATCGAGTTGATGGTTATGGTGTAATATCCGTCTGCAGGAACCTTAAAGTTGCTCGGGTCACTATCACCTGTCAGTTTACGATGAGGATTGTTGATACCTTCACCACCTGCGTTACCCCATTGCTCTGCCCATGCTCCAACATCTCTGATGAGTTTGAAACCAGCGGACGCTTTAAAGTAACCGGTATAGGTAAATTCACCATCGCCGTTCAAATTATATTTCTTGCCATCAACCACTCCAAACGGAATCAATGAACTGCCTAAACCTGCTACCTCATTTTTCCATGCACCATCAAGTCCTACGATATACCATAACCTTGGTGTAACATCGGTATAAGGAAATAATGGCAATACGTAAGGTTTGATTTTCAGTTTGATCGCGTTTGAATAAACCGGTTTAACGGTCAGTGTATCGTTCAGCGGTGAAGGTGTGGCGTCAGAGATAAAAGCTTTTAATCTGACATATACCTCTTTTTCAACAACCGGATTTGGTAAAGCACCACCATAAAGACCGATAATGGCTTTATCCATTTCTAATGTGTTGATATTTACTTTTTCACCATTCACTGTGGTTGGTAATTCCTGAAAAGTACCGGCAGCAAATGTATTACTAAAACTTACCTGTGTAGTATAAGTAACTGCGGCAGTAAAACCATAGTTCGGCTGAACGCATGTTAATGCGTCCATGTCTTTCTCAGCATTGGCAAATGTAAGTTCATAAGTCATGTTGCTATACGTCGGCTGATTCAGGACAAATGTCTTGTAGCTGTCGTAATCGTTGATTATCGGATCAATTGCGTCCTCACATGCTGTAAATCCAAAAACGCTGAGGATTACAACAATTAATATATTTATTTTTTTCATATTCATACTGTTAATTATATATTAATCAAATTAATAACCCTTGTTTTGTTTCAGGTTGGAATTAGCATTCAAGTCACCCGGAGGCAGTGGCATCAGATCGTAATGTGAATCAAACGAAGTACCGGTAGCAACTCCGCCTTTCCAGTCCCAGTTATAATTTGTACCGCTGAAATATCCGAAACGGATCAAATCAATACGGCGGCGACCTTCGAAATAGAATTCGCGGGTCCATTCATCCAGTACTTTATCCAGGTTAAGTCCAACAATTGGAGTTGCATGCGAGCGTGTACGTAAGTCGTTGATTGCTTTCAGGGCATCAGCTGCTTTTCCATTGGTTGAACGCAGATTGGCTTCGGCGTAAGTAAGATAAGCTTCAGCTACACGCATGAAAGGAATGTCCATATCGGGGAACTGACTATCATGAACAATTCCACCATCGGCACGGTCGTTTGAGAATTTTATAACGGATAAACCTTTCTTGAAATCAGTAACTTTCGTTACGTCAACAGTACGGTCGATTGAATATAACAAAGCTCTGTCGTCAGCTGCAGCTGTTGTCAGGTTAGCCGAACTTGGCACTGTACCATCCGGGAAGAATTTCTTAACCAGAGCAGCACGGGCACGGTTACCGGACCAAACTTCAGAAGTTCCTCTTGAAGGCATATCACCGGCTTTGGTTGAACCAAGGAGGAATACGGATGATCCCCAGCTTTTGATTTTAACACCATCAGATGCAATCGGGAAAATAATTTCATTTTGTGCTTTATTTACACTTGAACCGTCGATAGAACCGGCATTATCACCCATAAATAGATGTTTATAATCAGGTGTTAATGTATAACCCGAATCCATTACTTTTTTAGAATAAATCATGGCAGAGTCCCACTGAGCTGTTCCGGTATATACCTGAGCATTCAGGAAAATACGGCTTTTAAGCAGCCAGTTTGCCGCTTTATCAACCCGGTAATAAGGAGCTGCTTTCGGAGCATACATGTCGGGTTCGCATTCTGTGAGTTCCTTTGTGATGTATTTGTAGAGATCAGCACGTTTGATTTGTACGGGCAGTTGGTCGGAAATATTTTCTGTAAAAGGAACATTTCCATACAAATCCATCAGATAATAGTATCCCAAAGCACGAAGAAATCTTACTTCAGCACGTTGTTTAACAGTAGCTGCATCGGTCATACCGGCAGTTTGTTCCAGGAAATGATTACTGCTAACCACGATAAAATAAAGACGTGCATACAGACCTTCGGTCGAAGTATTGGTCGATGACCAGCTGTTGCTGTTCAGCTCAATAACTTCGGCATCTCCCCAGGCGCAGATTGCTTCGTCGGTGGTAAGTTCATTTTGGTTCCATAAGCAACGATACAGAGAATAACGACCTTCATCCGGAATGTCAATGTCGTTGTTACCAGCAGCTCCTTGTTGTCCGGTCAATGAAAATGCTGCATACACTTTGGCAAAAACAGCATCTTTGTCGAATGTTTGCGTTACCTGCGGATTTATTGGCGTAACATCCAAATCCCCCACGCAAGAAGTAGCGCCAAACGTCACAGCAATAATTGCTGCCAGGGAATAATATTTAATATGTTTTAAATTCATAATGCTAAAAATTTAATAAGTTAATTAAAAGTTAAGACTTACACCGATAACTGAAATAATAGGTCTTGGATACAGGTTGCCGTCAATTCCACCGAAAACTTCAGGATCTAAGCCTTTGTATTTTGTTATTACGAATGGATTTTGAACGGTAGCATAAACACGACCACCTGAAATAATGTTCAGTAGTTTATCAAATGAGTAACCGAGTGTTATGTTGTCGCAACGTACGAATGAAGCATTCTGTATGTAGTGATCAGACATGAATTGAATGGTTGATTTTCCGGAGAATTTCGTTTCCATTGCAGTTCTGGTGACATTCGAATAAAATCCGAGTGGTGACCAAAGTCCGCTGGTACCAACATTTAAGCGTCCTGCTTCAACAGCATTATAGTTGTAATTACCGATACTGCCTCTGAGGGAGAAACCTAAATCAAAATGATGATAGGTGAGTTTTGAACTTAATCCCATGGTAAAGTCGGCATTCGGATTGTGGTAGAAATATTTGTCAGCTTCATTGATGATACCATCACCGCTGCGGTCAACAAAAAGTCCTTCGATTGGTTTCTGGTTTTTGTCGTAAACCTGCTCGTAAACATAGAATGAAGATGCAGGGAAACCTACTGAATGAGCCTGAGTAGTACCCTGGAAGGTTCCACCGGTAGCAACGTAGTAACCTTCTTCCGATCCGTTGGTAAGTTTGGTTATCTTATTCCGGTTGTAGGTAACGTTGTAGCCAATTTCCCAAGTCATGTCTTTGCTTGAAATTGCTTTAGCATTGATGGAAAATTCAGCACCCTTGTTGGTCATGTTACCGATATTGCTGATTACTTTGTTTCTGAAGTTGGTTCCTGCCGGAATCTGAACAACATTGATAAGATCTTTTGTGTCACGCTGGTAAACATCCAGTGATCCTGTTAATCTTGAATTCCAAAGACCAAAATCAAGTCCGACATTGTAGGTTGTTGTTTCTTCCCATTTCAGTTTCGGATTGTAAGCATCCGGACGGGCAGTTGTAACATATCCGTTGGCAAATTGATAGAAAGCACCTTCCATACTTGAAGTATATACCGGAATATAGGGATAATCGCCCTGCAACAGATTTTGTTGTCCGGTAATACCATAACCAAGGCGTAATTTCAGGTCAGAAATGCTCCGACGAAGGGTAGCTGTAAACAGATATCTGTTAAGCAGATTGTAATTCAAACGTCCAAAGAATGAAACCAGATAACTTTCGGTAGCAAAATATTTATTATTAGCTTTCGTTTTTTCAATATGATCATAGTAATCGTCTTTGCTGTCAACAACACCGTCTGAATTGGTATCCGTTTTGAAAAGTCCCTTATAGTCGTTTTGTTGTTCACGATAGAAGTGTTGCCATTCGTAACCTCCCATGATATCGAAATTGCTGGAACCGAATTCTTTAGCATATTGCATAAAGTAAGTCAGAGATTCATTTTTCTTATTAATCTGATCCCAACCCTGGCGACCGTAATAATTGTTGCGGTTCGACATGGTAACCGGTTGCAGCAAATCCTGTTTACCTGTTGATATTTCAGTACCCAGGTTCAGGTGAGCAGTGAGCTCGGGCAGGAATGGTAATTTGTAATCAAACGATGCGCTTCCGATAAAGTCTTTCGATTTTGCTACGTCGGAGTTGAGCATCAGAGTAGCTACCGGATTGTATGTAGCCTGCGGATTTTGGATAATTCCGATTTTATCATCGGTCTGATACCAGGCCCAGTATCCGCCAAACTTCGTTTGATAAGGGGATGCTGATGAAGTAACAGTCTGAGTCGGGTCCATGGCAACGGCAGCTCCGATAGCACCGGTGTCGGCATAATTGGTTTTTGCGTACATTCCCTTGGCACTCAGGTTTACCTTCAAAGCGTCGTTGAAGAAGGATGGATTTAAATTGATAGAACCTGTTACGCGTTCGAAGTTAGAGGTCTTAAGGATACCTTTTTGACCGGTATAACCTACAGACACATGATAAGGTACAGTTAATGCCATACCCGACAGACTGATGTTGTGATCGTTGCTTACTGCATTTTGATAAATCTGATTCTGCCAGTTGGTGTTAGCAGTACCAAGTTTGGCAATCACATCCGGTTGATCAGCATACAGTTTTTTAGCATAATCCCTGTATTCATCTCCGGTCAATACGTTAATCTGTTTGTTGAGGGTACTTACCGACATGTTACCGTCGTAAGAGATGCGCAATTTTCCTTTCTGACCTTTCTTGGTCGTGATAAGGATAACACCGTTTGATGCACGTGAACCGTAAATGGCTGTAGCAGAGGCATCTTTCAGTACAGTAAATGTTTCAATATCATTCGGATTGATTGTACTCAGGAAGTTCGAAACTCCTTTAATTCCTTCGTTGTCAAGTGCCAGTCCGTCAATGACGATCAACGGGTCGTTACTTGCATTCAGGGATGAACCACCACGGATACGGATTTTTGAACCTGCACCCGGAGCACCACCGTCGGAAGTTACAGTTACACCGGCAATTTTACCGGTAATCATATCCTGGGCATTGGTTGTAAGACCTTTGTTCATTTTGTCAGGTCTGATAGCTGTAACCGATCCGGTAGCATCCGATTTTTTAACGGTTGCATACCCTATTGCAACAACTTCACCCAGCATCTGAGCGTCTTCTTCAAGTGTAATAACAAAATTATTCTTTCCGGCTACTGGCACTTCCTGTGTTTTGTAACCTACATAGCTGACTACTAATGTAGCATTTGACGATACTGATAGGGTAAATTCACCGTTGAAGTTAGTGGTGATACCATTTGTAGTTCCTTTTTCAAGAACACTGGCACCGATGACAGTTTCTCCGGCTGCATCTTTAACTATCCCCGTAACGGAAATTTTTTGTGCGTTGGCACTGAAGCCAAACACAAGTGTCAGCACTACGATCAGAATTGATCGAATTTTTAAATTAAAACGTGCGTCCTTCATGCATTCTGTTTTTTTGAGGTTTATAAATATTATTTGTTAATGAAATTTTTCCAGAAAGAATAAGATATTTCCCTATTTTTGTACAGCAAAGAACTTTATCTCATACATCACAACTCAAAGGTGGAAAATATCGAAGCAAAAATAGATTATTAGTTAATTTTATTTTCACTTAACTCAATGAATAGGCATTTTTTCCATCGCAAACGTTTGCAATTGGATTGAGAGACAAACAAATTTTATTTGCATCAGTTATCGTTTCATTAATCCAGCAAATGTTACATGTCCATGACAAAAACACAAATTACTATCGTAGATATCGCAAAAAAACTGAATATCTCTCCCTCCACGGTATCACGTGCACTGAAGAGCCATCCGGATATCAGTAAAAAAACAGTAGAGATAGTCAAGCAATGTGCAGAAGAAATGCATTATAAGCCTAATGAGATGGCTTTTAATCTGCGTCTTAAAAGAAACAATACTATTGGTGTAATTGTTCCTGAGATCGTGCATTATTTCTTCTCTTCCATCGTTTCTGGCATCGAAGAAGTCGCTTATAGCGAGGGATTTAATATGATTCTTTGCAAGTCGGACGAAAATTTCAAGAAAGAACTGAAGATTACCGATGCGCTGATCAATGCCAGAGTAGCCGGGGTACTTACCAGTCTGTCGAAAGAAACAAGCACTTACGATCATTTTCAGCAAATTCTCGATAACGATATTCCACTGGTGTTTTACGACCGTATCTGTATCGGAATACGCACCGACAGGGTAGTGGTCGATGATTATGCCGGAGCCATGCAGGCAGTAGAGCATCTTATAGAAACCGGATGCCGTCGGATTGCATTCTACAGTTCTCCTTTGCATCTAGAAATTTCGAAAAACCGGAAAAACGGT
>JAFNAU010000101.1 GCA_017860335.1 Bacteroidota bacterium | reverse complement strand
GATTCTATTTTTGCTGCCACAACAAGTATTTCGGCATTCTCATCGCGGGTAGCTTCACGCACGGCATCCACGTATTTGTTACCGTTTACGGCGCTGGCTTCGTCCACATTGCATACATACATGATAGGCTTGGAAGTCAGCAGGTACAGATCCTTTGCCATCTTCGCGTCATCTTTGTTGTCGAAAGTGACAGTACGAGCCGAATTGCCTTTCATCAAGGCATCGCGTATTTGAGAAAAAACATGAAATGCACGTAAAGCTTCTTTGTCTCCACCGGTTTTGGCCTGCTTTTCCACTTTATTGATGCGGGCTTCGATGGTTTCAAGATCTTTGATCTGCAGCTCGGCATCAATGATTTCCTTGTCGCGAACCGGATCAACCGTTCCGTCAACGTGTGTTACATTATCGTCGTCGAAACAACGGAGTACGTGAAGAATAGCATCTGTTTCGCGGATATTGGCCAGAAATTTATTTCCAAGTCCTTCACCCTTGCTGGCACCTTTTACCAGTCCGGCAATATCCACTATTTCCACTGTTGTCGGAATAATTTTTTTTGGATTAACGAGTTCAGCCAGTTTGTTCAGGCGTTCGTCGGGTACGGTGATGACACCCACATTGGGTTCGATGGTACAGAATGGAAAGTTAGCTGCCTGCGCCTTGGCATTGGAAAGACAGTTGAAAAGGGTTGATTTCCCTACGTTGGGAAGACCAACTATACCGCATTGTAATGACATTTTGAGTGAGGTTTAGTTCGCTTTACTTATGATATGAAGCATTATGTGCCAGTACATCAGCAAGCCTGTAATTAATATTATTTGCCTGCAAAGATACTAGAAAAACTGTCTATCCCCAAATCTGCTCAATCACTTTGGGGAAATGTTCGTATTCAAGAGCATGCACTTTGGCTGCAATATCTTCGCAAGTATCGGTTGGCAAAACCTCACATAAAGCCTGAAAAATCACATTACCTTCATCGTAATTTTCGTTTACATAATGTATTGTAATACCACTTTCAGTATCGCCCTGTTCTTTCACAGCTTTATGAACACGTTCACCATACATTCCTTTACCTCCGTATTTTGGCAGTAAGGCTGGATGAATATTGATAATTCTGTGTGGATAAGCTTTAATTATTTCAACGGGAACCTTCAGCAAAAACCCGGCTAAAACAATAGCATAAATATCGTACGATTTCAAGACTTCAAGTATTTTATCACCGGCTTCAAATTCCTGTTTCGAGAAAGTCAGCGATGGAACATTCAGGTTTTTAGCCCTTTCGTGAATAAACGCATCCGGTTTGTTGGAAAGAATAACCGGAAATTTGAGTTCAGCAGAACCGGCAAAATAGCGGATGATATTTTCAGCATTAGACCCTGAACCCGAAGCAAATATGGCAATATTTTTTGGCATAGCAGGAATGATTTTATGCTCATTTCACTTAAAAATGTGCAATAAATTGCTTTTTTTAGAAAAAATGTGCGGTGGTTTAATGAAATTTTCTTTACTTTGCAACCGCAAATTTATAAAACAAATTTTATTTAATAACTAAAAAGCAAAATTATGTCAGAAGTTGCAGAAAAAGTAAAAGCTATTATTGTAGATAAATTGGGTGTTGACGAAGCTGATGTTGTTGAAACAGCCAGTTTTACCAATGACCTTGGTGCAGATTCTCTGGACACAGTTGAATTGATCATGGAATTCGAAAAAGAATTCGGTGTTTCTATTCCTGACGAAGAAGCTCAAAAAATTACAACTGTTGGCGATGCTATCGCTCACGTAGAAGCTTTGAAAAAATAATTCAATTCCTAAAAGTAAAATTTTATGGAATTAAAAAGAGTTGTAGTAACTGGCGTCGGTGCCGTTACCCCTTTAGGACTGACTGCCGCGGAAACGTGGCAGAATGTCTTATCCGGGAAAAGCGGCGCTGCCCCAATTACTTATTTTGACCCCTCAAAACACAAAACCAGATTTGCCTGCGAGGTAAAAGGTTTTGATCCTCAGAAATATTTCGATCGCAAGGAAGCGAGAAAAATGGATCTTTACGCTCAGTACGCCATGGTAGCAACCGCTGAAGCCATTGAAAACAGTGGCATTGATCTGGAAGCTATAGACAAAGACGAAGTGGGTGTGGTTTTTGCTGCAGGTATTGGTGGTATCAGTACTTTCGAACAGGAAGTGGGATACTATTATTCAAATCTGGAGCAAGGTCCCAAATTCAATCCATTTTTCATTCCCAAAATGATTTCGGACATAGCTGCCGGACAGATTTCCATTCAATATGGTTTTCACGGACCTAATTTCTCGACAGCCTCTGCGTGTGCTTCGTCCAACAATGCGATCATTGATGCATTCAACCTGATCAGGTTGGGAAAAGCCAATATAATATTTGCTGGAGGAGCTGAAGCTGCCATTACCCCTGCGGGAGTTGGCGGATTCAACGCGCTTACAGCCCTATCAACACGTAATGACGATCCTGAAGGTGCTTCAAGGCCATTCAGTCTGAGCCGCGACGGATTTGTCATGGGTGAAGGTGCCGGCTGCCTGATGCTTGAGGAACTTGAACATGCCAAAGCCCGTGGTGCAAATATTCTTTGTGAAATAGCAGGTACGGGTTTATCAGCCGATGCTTACCACCTTACCGCAACACACCCTGAAGGGCTTGGAGCGATGCTGGTAATGAAAAGAGCACTTGCAGAAGCCGGAATGAAACCTGAAGATATTGATTATATCAATGTGCACGGAACTTCTACACCAGTAGGAGATATCTCGGAGTCAAAGGCTATTAAGGAAGTGTTTGGCGAATATGCATATAAACTGAATATCAGTTCCACAAAATCGATGACAGGTCACCTGCTGGGTGCTGCCGGAGCCGTGGAAGCTGTAATCTCAATTTTTTCGATACTGAACAACGTAGTTCCTCCGACAATTAACTTCAATGAGGGAGATGAAGATCCTGAAATTGATTACAAACTGAATTTCACTTTCAACAAAGCACAACAGCGTACTGTTGATGCTGCCTTGTCAAATACTTTTGGATTTGGCGGTCATAATGCAAGTGTCATATTCAAAAGATACGAAAAATAAGTTGAGACTGAACTTCTTAAATATGAAAAGGCTCTTTTCCAAAAAACGGAAAGAGCCTTTTTTGTCTTTTTTCAAAGTTTTGGGATTTTACCCCCGAAATATTGAATACTATCAGCTTGCCGTCAGACATAAATCAATATCTATACAAGATCCGAAGGGCAGATTTCTGAACAACGAAAGACTTGAATTTTTAGGAGACACCGTACTAAATTCAATTATTTCGGATATACTCTATCATCGGTACCCTGATGAAAATGAAGGGTTTCTGACTAACGCCCGTTCAAATCTTGTAAAACGAGACTCGCTCAATGAGTTATGTGTCCGCACCGGCCTTGACCAACTCCTGATTACCATCAAGCATTTAAATCCGGATAAAAGCAATAACATCTATGGAAACGCGCTCGAAGCGTTGATTGGCGCCATTTATCTTGATTATGGTTATGAGAAATGCGGGGAATTTATCCGCAAACGACTTTTCGTTTCGTTCGACATACTGAAAAAAACAGCCGAAGGAGATGAAAATTACAAATCAAAACTGCTCGAATGGACACAAAAAAATAGACTGGAGGCAGAATTCAGAATTGACGCGGATACAGTTGACGCGTATAATCAACATACTTTTCGCACCCAATTATTGATTGAAGGAATTGTGGTAAGCGAGGGTGTAGGTGCAAGCAAGAAAGAATCACAACAACATGCTTCTGCAGCGGCCTTTCAACTCATCAACAATAGCCCCGGTTTTGTGGACAAAATAATGGACAAAGCAAACCATAATGTGACGACAAATTAATTTTGATCAGAACATTATTAACAAACAATGTGTTTATTCATATAGTCCGGTATTTTTTGAGGATAAACCTTCATAAAAACAAAATCCGGAAAAATACATCAACAATGAATCCAAAACAATTATCAAGCCTGATAGGCACGCAAGCAAAAAAATTCGGAGAGAAAACAGTTTTATACGACAGAGCAGAAATTACTGATCCGTGGAAAGCAATCAGCTGGAACGAGATGAGCCTGAAAGTTGATATAGCAGCAAAAAGTTTTCTCGAACTTGGAGTAAAAGATCAGCAACGAGTTGCTCAGTTTTCGCAAAACAAAGCTGAAAATCTGATCATAGATTTCGCGCTTTTTTCACTGCGTGCCGTTATGATTCCCATCTACCCCACTTCTACAGTACAACAAGTTGAATTTATTGTAAACGATGCAGAAATTGAATACATGTTTATCGGCGACCAAAAGCAATATGATGTTGCAGTAGAAGTACTCATAACTTCGGGAACTTTGAAAATGCTTATAGCCTTTGAAAAGGATGTAGTATTCTCTGTTCCCGAAAAATCGATGTATTACGATGAATTTCTTGCCATCGGTGAAAAATCGACACGTATGGATGAGGTGGAAAAACTCCGTGATCAACTGAACGAAAAAGATTATGCCAATATTCTGTATACATCAGGAACCACCGGCAATCCTAAAGGCGTGATTATGACCCACGAGATGTTCAATGAAGGAATGCGTATTCATACCATGCGGTTGAACTCGATGAACGATCAGGATATTTCATTAGCATTTCTTCCTCTTACACACGTTTTTGAACGTACATGGTGTTACTTCCTGCTCTTCACAGGAGCTACCAATTACATCAACCATCGTCCGGCAGAAATACAACAAACCATCAGGGATGTTCGTCCTACACTGATGTGCGCCGTTCCACGTTTTTGGGAAAAAGTATATATTGGCGTTCAGGAAGTACTCAACAATTATTCTCCGTTCATGCTGGGAGTTGTTACGTGGGCCATAGCCGTAGGGAAAAAACACAATATTGACCATTTACGAATTGGCAAAAAGCCAGATGTCTGGTTAAATCTGCGATATAAGATGGCCGACTCGCTGGTATTTTCGAAAGTAAAAAAGACGCTTGGGCTTGAGAACGCAAAAATACTTCCGGTTGCAGGCGCGAAACTTTCAGACGATATTGCCATGTTTTTCCGAAGCATTGGAGTTCCGATTGTTTACGGTTATGGTCTGACAGAAAGTACAGCCACGGTTAGTTGTTTCGAAGAACAATATCAAATCGGAACTGTAGGCTCAATTATGCCCGATGTTCAGGTAAAAGTAGGGACTGACAACGAAATTCTACTGAAAGGTAAAACCATTACCCCAGGTTACTACAACAATCCGGAAGCAAATAAAAAATCGTTTACCGAAGACGGTTGGTTTAAAACCGGTGATGCCGGTAAGATAGAAAACAACAGGATAATACTGACCGAACGTCTGAAGGATTTATTCAAGACATCGAACGGAAAATACATTGCTCCCCAGGAAATAGAGACCCGTCTGGGCACCGATAAATATATTGAGCAGGTTGCAGTCATCGGAGACGAACGCAACTATGTGACAGCCATCATAGCACCTTCAATTCCGGCACTCGAAGCCTTTGCAAAAGAACACGACATCGCTTATAAAGACAAGGATGAGTTGTTGCTGTTGCCTGAAATCTATTCGCTGATGGAACAAAGAATCGCTGTTGCCCAGAAAGGAATGGCCCCTTACGAAATAATAAAAAAATTCACTCTGATTAAAATTCCGTTCACCATCGAAGCAGGCGAACTGACCAACACGCTGAAAATACGCCGTGCAGTCGTACAACAGAAATACAAAGCACAGATTGACGCGATGTATAAATAAGAGATTAATCAAGGGCTATCTGCACATTTAGCAACTTAAGTTTCACTTGTACACATTACAAAAAAATAGTACTTTTGCAAAATAATTTAATCACGAAACAAACTAAATAAAAAATAATCAATATGGTAAGTTACAAAGAACTCGGACTGGTTAACTCCAAAGAGTTATTCAAAAAAGCAATTGAAGGAAAGTATGCAATTCCTGCTTTCAACTTCAACAATATGGAACAAATGCAGGCAATTATTGCTGCATGTGTAGAAACAAAATCACCTGTAATTCTTCAGGTTTCGAGCGGTGCACGCAAATATGCCAATCAGACATTACTTCGCTACATGGCTCAGGGTGCTGTAGAATATGCTAAAGAACTCGGATATGCAATTCCTATCGTTCTTCACCTGGACCACGGTGACAGTTTTGAATTGTGCAAAAGCTGTATCGACTATGGCTTTTCTTCAGTAATGATTGACGGTTCACACCTGTCTTACGAAGAAAACATCGCTCTGACTAAAAAAGTAGTTGAATACGCTCATGCTCACGACGTTACTGTAGAAGGTGAACTTGGAGTATTGGCCGGTGTAGAAGACGAAGTATCGGCAGAACATCACACATATACCGAACCAGACGAAGTAGTGGATTTTGTTACAAGAACCGGAGTTGACTCTCTGGCAATTTCTATCGGAACATCACACGGAGCAAACAAATTCACACCAGAACAATGCACCCGCGACGAAAACGGACGTCTCGTTCCACCACCACTTCGTTTCGATATTCTTGAAGAAATCGAAAGACGCATCCCGGGTTTCCCGATTGTACTTCACGGATCTTCTTCAGTTCCACAGGAATATGTTGAAACTATCAACAAATATGGCGGTGCCCTGAAAGATTCAATCGGTATTCCCGAAGAACAACTCCGTCACGCTGCTGCTTCAGCTGTTTGCAAAATCAACATTGACTCTGACGGTCGTCTGGCTATGACAGCTGCCGTTCGCGAAATGTTTGCCAACAAACCTGCAGAATTTGACCCCCGCAAATACCTGGGTCCTGCCCGCGACGAACTGAAAAAACTGTATATGCACAAAACTCAGA
>JAFNAU010000100.1 GCA_017860335.1 Bacteroidota bacterium | reverse complement strand
AGTTACGAGTTGCTCATGTTGAACGGAATAATTACATTTGCAGGGTTGTGGTTATTCCGGGAAAAAAATACTAAGATTTCAAACCAACAACTTTCATAATTCACATCACTATCAAAAATGGAAATAAAATCAGCAGAATTTGTCATAAGTAATACCGATTACAAGAAATGTCCCGAAGGAACGAAACCGGAATATGCATTTATCGGACGATCCAACGTAGGAAAATCATCACTGATAAATATGCTGTGCAATAAAAAGGGGCTGGCCATGACTTCTTCAAAACCCGGCAAGACCCTTCTGATTAATCACTTTATTATCAACGACGATTGGTATGTAGTAGATTTACCCGGATACGGCTATGCCAGCACCGGAAAAAAGATGCGCGAACAGCTTAAAGACATCATTGAGAGTTATATCCTTTACCGCGAACAGCTGGTTAATCTTTTCGTTCTGATAGATTGCCGCCACGAGCCTCAGAAGATTGATCTGGAATTTATGGAATGGCTGGGCGAAAACGGCATTCCTTTTTCAATCATTTTCACAAAAGCCGATAAGTTGCCCGTTACAAAACTGAGGGACAATATTGGATTATACAAGACTAAACTGCTGGAAAACTGGGAAGAACTGCCCCCGGTATTTATTACGTCAAGTGAAAAGAAAAACGGACGTGATGAAGTGCTCAACTACATCGAAGAAATAAACAAATCTCTCTGATAAGTTTCAATTAACATGAATACTAATCATTAAAAACACAAAAGAAGATGTTGGACATACAAAAGAAAAAATCAAATCCCTTTTTTGTTCTTCTTAGTCTGCCTTCCACAGCAATGGGGTTTGCACTGTCGGTTCAGATTTCGGCTCTCAGCTGGATACTATCGACCAGATACGGACTTGAAATTGACAAAATCGGTATTGTTTGGGCTGCCGGACCTATTGCAGGTATCATTGCACAACCGCTTGTAGGGTTAGTTTCAGATAAAACCTGGTTCATGGGCGGGCGTCGTCGTCCCTGGATTATAATAGGTAGCATGCTGGCTGCCCTGATGCTGCTGGCATTGCCAAATCTTGGTATCATCCAGAGTATTTTTGCCAGTGGCAATGACCCGAAAGCCGGACTGCTGGCAATTGCAATCATTGTAGCTCTGCTGCTCGACCTCTCCATCAACGTCAGCCTCAACCCTACCCGCTCGCTCGTAGCCGACTGTACAACCATGAACGAACGCAGCAAAGGTTATACCTGGATGCAGACTATTTCCGGAACTTTTGCTGTGCTTGCATATTTTATTGGTGGTATTATGGGAAATATGGTCCTTATCTATGTGGGAGCTGCCATCACCCTGCTGGCTGCAATAATACCGGCATTACTGATTGAGGAACCCCGTTATCTGAACAACGAAAGTGAGGAAACAAAACCAAAATCGGCTTCAACCGGAAAAGATATCGTCATGTCATTGCTACCGCTCACCGGATTGCTGGTTTACGGTATTTATGTTTTGATTTCCAAACTTTTCGGAGTTGATTTTACTGCAAAAGTTCATTTCATCGGAATTAATTTTGGTATTGTAGAATTCATTTCAATAATAATTTTCATCGTAACGGCCATTATGGTTCTCACCAACGCGCTGAGAATTCCCAAAAATGCAAACGACTATCAGAAAATACTTCTGGCTCATGCTTTTACCTGGGTGGGTGTACAGACCATGTTTATTTATGCTTTTTTCTTTCTAACCAACAAAATGGAACTGGGAGAAACGGCCGGAAAAGTCAATTCGCTGGCGTTTTTCATACTTAGCCTTATCAGCGCTGTTTTACCTGCTTTCGTCCTCAATCCGATTGCAAAAAAAATGGGAATGGTACGAACCCATCTCATAGCCATTTTCATCATGGCAGCAGGTTACGGAGGCATTTTCTATTTCGCCACATCAATACCGCTTTACTATCTTTTCATTGCCATCGCCGGTATCGGATGGGGTTCAGTGGTTTCACTGCCATTCGCCATCATGAGCGAACGGGTAGATCAAACAAAAATGGGACTTTATATGGGTATTTTCAACCTGTCGGTAGTGCTTCCGCAAATGGTTGCCAGTTTCAAAATGGGCGAAATTATCAATCATTCAGCAGATAAAGGAGTGGTATTCCTCATTTGTGCGGTTACCCTGTTCATTTCGGGTATTCTTTGGCTGTTTGTAAAAAATGACAAATCAATTGTTCAGAAATAATTAAAAAACCTGTTATCTTTGTGGGATAATCCGCAAAGTATCGCAATATCAGGAGAACCGCGGATAATTTTTCACGCGGTTCTTTCTTTTTCAACAGCCATCAGTATGCAACACAAATTACTTAATATTTTCCTTTTTGTCATTCTTTTTTTCGGTTCCTGTGCTCCGAAACAGGAGCAACAAAACACCTCAAAGCCTCTTGAATCAGTAAAGATAAGTTATGCCCGGGGATTTTCAGTAAACGAATATGAGAATTACAAAAAAGTCGTGGTGTACAGTCCCTGGAAAAAAGGAGAAATATATGCCCTTTATTATTTAGTAAAAGATGAGAAAGTAAATACGCCCAATGATGGTTATAAAATAAAGGTACCTCTGAAAACTCTTGCCACTACATCAGTTACACATCTGGAATTTTTAAGTTTACTCAAAGAGATACAAACCATTACAGGAGTTTGCAGTCCGAATCTGATTTATAATTCCGAAATTCAGAAAAATGTACAAGTTGGTAAAATATCTGATTTGGGTGATGCATTCAATCTGAATGTGGAGAAAGTAATGTTGCTTAAACCCGCCGCGCTTATGACGAGTGGTTTCAACCAGACCGATGCCAATGCTCAGCGCATTCAGCAGGCAGGCATCCCGGTCATTTATAATAATGAATGGATGGAAACATCGCTGCTCGGGCGGGCGGAATGGATCAAATTTGTGGCTGCTTTTTTTGGTAAGGAGACTGTTGCTGATACCATTTTTGCAGGTATCGAGAAGCGGTATAACAAGTTGAAATCAAGAGTTGCTGATGTTCCTGATAAACCAAAAATAGTGTCGGGCAATAACTTCAGGGGTACGTGGTACATGCCTGCGGGCAGCAGTTTTATGGGTAACCTGTTCAAAGATGCCGGCGCCGCATATTATTATGCCAACGACACCACCACAGGCAGTCTCCCGCTGAACGTGGAAACTGTTCTGCAAAACTTTTCTGACACAGATGTATGGCTTAATGCCAACTTCAACACAATCAGCGAATTGATAAAATCGGACAGCAAACATGCGCTTTTTCGACCTGTTACAAACGAACAGGTGTATAATTTCAACAAGCGATTGCTACCTAGCAGCGCCAATGACTTCTGGGAAAGCGCCGTAGCCCGACCCGATTTATTGCTGGCCGATGTTATTGCAATTTTGCATCCCGATCTTTTACCCGGTTACGAACTTGTTTATGCCGAAAAACTGAAATAAAAATAATTAGCACATAAACCAATGACAGAACTAATAGTAAACGAAGACATTAAGCTTAAACAACTTGATGAGAGTGATGCTTCCGGAATTTTTGCCACGATTGACAGTCAGCGTGAATATATGGGCAAATGGCTTCCGTTTGTTGCCGAAACTAAAACAGTTAATGACAGCCTTGCTTATATCCGCATGATTGCTGAAACTCCCGAAAGTTTTCGCGAACTGGTTTTTTGTATACTATATCGTGATGAATTTGCAGGTCTTATCGGATTGAAGTTCAATCCCGCCGATAAACCGAATAAACGTACCGAGATTGGATACTGGCTTTCGGAAAATCTGCAAAAGAAAGGAATAATGACACTGTCAGCCAAAGCGCTTACTAATTATGCCTTCAATATTCTGAAACTTAACCGTGTGGCTATTAAATGCGCCACTGGCAATCTGAAGAGCAGAAACATTGCATTAAGGCTTGGCTTTACCTATGAAGGCACCGAACGGGATGGTGAGCTTTTTCCTGACAATCACTTTGTCGATCTTGAGGTTTACAGCATGTTGAAAAAAGACTGGAACAAATAATGCAATCCCGTAATACTATATTATTTATCTTACTGACGGTACTGCTGGTCATTTTATTCCTGGCAGATATCACGTTGGGAAGTATACGAATACCTTTCAATGATACGATAAATGTGTTTTTCGGAAACAGTACGAATAATATCAATTCTGAAATACTTCTGAATTTCAGATTGCCAAAAGCCATTACGGCGATCCTTACCGGCGCCTCGCTTTCTGTAGCCGGTCTTATGATGCAAACCCTTTTTCGCAACCCGCTGGCCGACCCATACATACTGGGTGTAAGTTCGGGTGCCAGTCTGGGTGTTGCGCTGGTGATGATGGCGTCTTCATTTTTACCTGTTTTATTCATATCAAGTGGTTGGGGACTGATTATTGCCGCCATAATCGGAGCAGCTCTGGTACTGCTGTTGGTTGTCGGGGTGTCGTTTAAGGTTCAGAACTCGGTATCGTTGCTTATTGTGGGGCTGATGTTTGGTACCATGGCTTCATCGCTGGTAAGCATCATGCAGTTTTTCAGCAATCCCGATGCTGTCAAGCTATTCGTAATGTGGAATATGGGAAGCCTGAGTGCCGTAACCTGGAATTATATGTATGTACTTTTTCCGGTTATACTCACAGGTTTACTAATCTCATTTCTGCTTACCAAAAGGCTCGATGGCCTTTTGCTGGGTGAAAACTATGCACGCGGTCTCGGAATTCCTATCATTCAAACCCGCATTCTGATTGTGATTGCTACAGGAATTTTAGCCGGTTCCGTAACTGCATTTACTGGTCCCATTGCATTTGTTGGTGTGGCTGTTCCTCATATTGCACGCGGACTGTACCGTTCGGCAAAGCATCAGTTTTTAATGCCTGCCTGCATTTTGCTCGGAGCTTCGCTGATTCTGATCTGTGATATTATTTCACAAATTCCGGCGCATGCGCTGCCGGTGAACATAATCAGCGCCCTGTTCGGCGCACCGGTCATTATCTGGATAATACTTAAAAGAAAATAGTTATGTCCATCGTCGAAACCAGTCATTTATCCATCGGTTATCTCAAAGGTAAATCCAGAACACTCGTGCAAAGCGATTTGAATCTGGAACTGAACAATGGTGAAATGGTATGTCTCATCGGACCAAACGGCAGTGGAAAAACAACTCTCTTAAGAACTCTGGCCGGATTACAAAAACCGCTCAGGGGAGATGTCAAAATTAAAAACAAACTAATTTCTGAACTGTCACAACAGGAAAAAGCACTTGAAATTGCATTGGTTCTTACAGACAAAGTCCAGATTGAGAATGCGACTGTCAGAGATATTGTAACGCTGGGACAACTTCCGTACACCCACTGGCTGGGCGGGCTGACCGACGAAGGTCGCGAAAAGGTTGACGAAGCTATCAGCATGGTGCATCTCAAACAAAAAGCCAATTATTATCTGAATGAACTCTCCGACGGTGAACGACAACGCGTGATGATTGCCAAGGCGCTGGCGCAGGATACTCCACTCATTTTTCTGGATGAGCCAACCGCGCATCTTGACCTGCCCAACCGGGTGGAAATCATGCTCCTGCTCCACCGGCTGGCACACAAGACACAGAAATCCATTATCCTGTCCACACACGAACTCGACCTGGCATTGCAGGCAGCCGACCGTATCTGGCTGATGAGTGAAACGGATGGCGTAATCTGTGGAGTACCCGAAGATCTGGTTATTGATGGTAGTTTCAATCGGATTTTCCAAAGTGAGGTCTATTACTTCAACGCGACAAACGGCAATTTTTCCATGAATTATCCACTGACAAAAGAATTGAGCCTTTCGGGCGATAAAACGCGTCTTTACTGGACTTTACGCGCGCTGGCACGTTCGGGTTTCTATGTCACAGCCAATGCCAGGACACATATCAATATTACAGAAAAAGGATGGGAAGTTAACGGAGAAATCAGTCCCACCATCGAAGATTTGCTGCTCAAACTCGCCACTTTTACTGAAATCTAAATGGATTCTAATTTTGTTTAAAAAGAAAAAGGGCAATCTTTTTTCTGAATATTAAAAAGTATTTTTGTAAAGTATCCGAATCATCACTCGTATTACAAATATTCCTAATCTGTTATAATTATTGAATGAAGACTGCCCTTACCATATTACTATTCATCAGTTTAATAACCCCAACCTATGCCGGTGATAAAAAGCCAGTTGTTAACGGAAATGAAACTAACGATACGGTTGTACTTCCGGATTTGAGCAAAATTACGCTGAAAGATTCTGTTATTAACTATGGAAAAATATATTTATCATTACCTTACCGTTATGGCGGAACCACACCCAAAGGTTTCGACTGCTCGGGATTTACCTCTCATGTCTATGGTAATTTCGGTATTAATCTCAACCGTAGTTCCCGCGATCAGGCGTGTCAGTTTCCCGAAGTAAATAAAGAGAATTTGCAAACCGGCGACCTGGTTTTTTTTGAAGGACACCGCCATAATGGTGTGGTAGGACACGTGGGAATAGTAACCGAAACCAAGCCAAACGGAGAATTTAATTTTATCCATTCATCCATAAAAAGGGGTGTAACTATTTCTTCCTCTGAGGAGCAGTATTATGCTTCACGCTATGTAAAAGGAGGCAGAGTGATGGTGGCAGACAATACGCTCATCAGACCGTCAACGAATATCTCACTCGATTTCGATAAAGACAGTAATACTAAGTTTGAACTGGTCCCCAAAAATAAAAAGCAAAAACTGGTTGAAGCCAAATACCATAAGGTGAAGAAAGGCGAAACACTTTCGTCAAAGCACCCTTAAATACCTGAACGGACTGAAGAACAGCAAAATCAGACGTGGTAAAAAACTTATCATCAGCCAGGCTGTATATGTTTCGCCGGAACCAACACTTGACCAGCTGCAAACTGTAGCATCGAATAAGGCTGAAGAGACTGAACCGGCCAAAGTAGTACTTCATTATGCCAGTATGTCGTCAACACCTTCACTGGAAATCAAAGAACCTGAGCTAAAACCGGTATCCAAAGAAAATATCAAACTGAAAGACGAGCCGAAACCTGTCATTCAACTGAATAACGCTGCATCAGCCACAGGATTTTATAAAGTTAAAGCAGGAGAATCGCTCTACAACATAGCCCGTACTCATAATCTGACTGTTGACCAGCTGAAGGAAATCAACAACCTGAAATCGAACAACATTACACCGGGACAGTTGCTTGCTGTACAACCAGCAGAAACCGTAGTTGCAAAAACAGTACAAAACCCTATAATCAAGAATGCCTCTGCTAAAACAAAGGAAGTTGTGATGGCTGATACCGGGATAACAGAAACGAAGAAACATGAGCTAAAAGCCGAACCTGTCGCTACCGAAAAGAAGGCAGAAAAACCTATCGTTAAAAAAGCGGAAAGCACTATTCACGTTGTTAAAAAGGGAGATACCCTTTACTCGCTTTCGAGGCAATACGGATGTAAAGTAGCAAAAATAAAAGAATGGAATAAAGATGTAGATGAAAATCTTCAGATTGGCGACAAAATAAAAATTGTTCTTTAAGCGTTTTAATTAGTAAAATATTAACCACAAAAAACACAAGACCATGAAATCAGAACGGATTATTGTTATTTCGATACTTTCCATTGCTCTAATTATTGCCAGTGCCATTGCAGGACGCTCTGTAATTAACCGAAACATACGAAACCAAACAATAACGGTTACAGGTATGGCTGAACGCAATTTTGTATCTGACCTTATTGTCTGGCAAAGTCAGTTTACAGTCAAAAAGTTTAACCTGACTGAAGCTTATGCCGAACTCAAAAAGCAAAGTGAAACCACCCGTCAGTTTTTATTATCCAAAGGCGTAAATAAGGATGAAATTACTTTTTCGGCCGTGGAAATCAACCGCGACTTCAGCTACACCTACGGACCTAACGGAAATATCGCTTCTTCTACTTTCGATGGTTTCCGGCTGACACAAAGCGTGAAGATAAACTCAAAAAACGTTTCAAAGATTGAAACCATCTCGCGGGAAATCACCGAACTCATTAATCAGGGCATAGAAATTACCTCGCTGGCTCCCGAATATTATTATACCAAACTTGCCGACCTCAAAATAGAAATGCTTGCCGAAGCATCCAACGACGCGTACAACCGCGCAGAAACGATGGCTAAAAACGGAAAAGGTAAACTGGGTGGTATGGTCGATTCGAGTATGGGCGTATTTCAGATCATCGCCCAAAATTCATCGGAAGATTACAGCTGGGGTGGCTCGTATAACACCACTTCAAAACTTAAAACCGCTACGATTACCGTAAAAAGCCGGTATCAACTGAAATAGTCTCACATACAAACAGCCTCAGAATACGATCTGAGGCTGTTT
>JAFNAU010000099.1 GCA_017860335.1 Bacteroidota bacterium | reverse complement strand
CGCAGGGGTTTGTTTTTCGAAGGAATGCGCGAATATACACTTTTGTATAAATCACCGGCTACGGCGTATTCGCCCAGGGCGTAGCGTTTGTCGGCTTTGGCGAGCCGCGCTTTAATACCGCACGACTGCAGCGTAACGACAGCCAGCAGAACTAACAGACCGGATGATTTGAACTTAAGCATTATTATCGGGATACGTTGTGACTTATAATCTCTAATGATAAACTTTTTTGTGGCGGTTTTATTGTCCGGCAACCGTGTTTTTAAACCAATTCATGAATAACCAGTCCCGAACGGAGTTTTGGCTCGAACCAGGTCGTTTTGGGTGGCATGATGTTTCCGGTATCGGCAATGTCAATAAGTTGTTTCATCGAAACGGGATACAATGCCAGCGCGACTTTCATTTCGCCGCTGTCAACGCGTCGTTTCAACTCACCCAGTCCGCGTATGCCACCTATAAAGTCAATGCGTTTGTCGCTGCGGAGGTCTTTGATGCCCAGTATTTCATCCAGAATAAGATTGGATGATATGGTAACGTCCAGAACACCAATCGGATCATTATCGTTGTATGTTCCGGATTTAGAGGTAAGCGAATACCACTTGTTACTCAGGTAGAGCGAGAAATTATGCAGGCTGTCCGGTTTATAGATTTCAGCTCCTTTTTCTTCCACGATGAAGTTTTCTTTCAGTTTTTCAAGAAATTCTTCATCCGATAATCCGTTCAGGTCCTTTACCACCCGGTTGTAGTCAATGATGTTCAGCTGATTGTCGGGGAAACAAACGGCCATGAAGAAGTTGTACTCTTCATCTCCTTTGTGTGCAGGATTCTGAAGTTTTTTCTCGTTGCCAACCAATGCGGCAGCGGCGCTGCGGTGATGTCCGTCGGCAATGTACATCGAAGGTATTTCAGCAAAGATACGGGTTATTTGTTCAATAAGGCCACGATCTTCAATTACCCAGAACTGATGTCTGAATCCATCCAGTTCGGCAGTAAAATCATATTCGGGTTCATTGGCCGTGATACCGGCAACAATGGTGTCCAGATCGTCGCGGTGGGGGTAGGCGAAAAACACGGGTTCCACGTTGGCATTGTTTACACGCACATGTTTCATACGGTCTTCTTCCTTATCGCGGCGGGTAAGCTCGTGTTTTTTTATCTTACCGGTCATGTAGTCGTCCACACTGGCGCAAACCACCATTCCGTACTGAGTGCGTCCGCTCATGGTCTGGGCATACACGTAATACTTCTCTGTTTCATCCTGAACGAGCCAGCCGTTTTTACGGAATTTGGCAAAATTCTCTGCAGCCTTCAGATAAACCTTTTCGTCATGCTCGTCTGTGCCGGGAGCGAAATCTATTTCAGGTTTGATAATGTGATAAAGCGAGTACTGATTTCCTTCTGCTTCCTGTCTTGCCTCTTCCGAGTTGAGTACATCGTAAGGGCGTGACGCTACTTTCTCTACTAAATCTTTTGGTGGACGAATGCCTTTGAATGGTTTGATAATAGCCATTTTTTATTATGAATTAGGATTATGAATATTTGGACAAATTTACGAAAAATATAAGAATAAATTATTTTCAGAATTTAAAAAGAACTGAAGTTTGTAATTAATTGTATCTTTAATCTTAGGTTGATTGTTACTACGGTGAGGGAGATATACTTTATCAGTTTATATATTTACCATTATACACAAAACCGATTTTACCTTTATAGTCACAATATAGTGAAACACCATCGGTGTCTTTACCGTCGTAATTAATTGCATACAGGTTGTTTTCGTGTTTGATTTCAAGTGTGCCTGATTGGATAATGTGTAATTTAGTAGCAGGATCGTTTTTTGAAAATTCTCCTCCCGTAAATGTGAAATTTACATAGGCATTGTTAAAGGAGTATTTTCCCAGAGGCAGTGATACATCGGAAGCTGACATATCATTTGAGTTGATAATTCCATCTCCGTTTAAATCTGCTGTGGTTTTTGATAGGCAAATGGTGAATTTAACATAATTAAGTGGTGAAAAGTTACCGTGAGTTAGTTTTCCCGTATTGAGATCAAAATTGTAATTTGTTGAAAACAGAATTAAATCGTAAAGGATATAAGTTTGTGCGGCAGAATTAATCTTAAGTACACCTCCATTGAGTGAATTTATAGTATTGTCGTAGTGAACGTTTCCGGAGCCCTTTGTTTTGGAAATATTTGGACTGTTGTTTTCTTTATCGGAACACGAAAAAACAATAGGCGACAGACTCAATATTAACACTGAGATTTTAAAAATAGTTGTTTTCATATGTATTACGTTTTTATGGATTTGAAAGACAAATTTATAAAAAGGTTTTGAGTTTCAAAGTTCAAACCTGCAAAACTTTCACCGGATAAAATTAAGACACTGCACCAATGCATGAACGGAAGTGTTTTTTATTATCTTTGCATAAAACAATGTAACTATGGAATCAGTCAGGGAAATATACAGAATCGGTCACGGACCATCGAGTAGCCACACGATGGGACCCCGTTTTGCCGCCGAACGTTTTAATAACGAAAATCCTTCCGCCATATCATTCAGGGTAAGTTTATATGGCAGCCTGGCTGCTACCGGCAAGGGTCACCTCACCGACGTAGCTATTGCTGAATCATTACTGCCAAAATCCGTAGAATTCATCTGGCTTCCAGAAATTGTACTCCCGTTTCATCCCAACGGAATGAAATTTGAAGCTCTCGGCGCAGAGGGAAAGGTGCTGAAAGACTGGCTGGTGTACAGTGTGGGTGGTGGAAAAATCATGGATGAAGAAACGGCTGCTGACGAAGTGAAGATATTCGAACACAGTACAATCGGTGAAATAATGCCCTGGGTGGAACGCCGCGGACAGATGTACTGGGAGTATGTGAACGAAAGAGAAAACAGCGATATCTGGGATTACCTGAATGAGGTCTGGAAAACGATGCAAAACGCTATTCACGAGGGACTGGAAACCGACGGTGTACTTCCCGGAGAACTGGGATTGCGACGGAAAGCTGCTTCGTACTGGATCAAGGCAAAAGGTTACAAGCAAAGTCTGCAAAGCCGCTGCCTGGTGATGGCATACGCGATGGCGGTGTCAGAACAGAATGCCAGTGGAGGAACAGTGGTTACTGCTCCCACCTGCGGGTCTTCGGGGGTGTTGCCGGCTATTCTCTATCATTTCAAGCTCAACCATTCCATGTCCGACCGTCATATCCTTCAGGCGCTTGCCACAGCCGGTTTGTTTGGTAATGTGATAAAGAAAAACGCGTCCATTTCGGGAGCCGAAGTAGGATGTCAGGGTGAAGTGGGATCAGCCTGCGCGATGGCTTCGGCTGCCGCCTGTCAGATATTCGGCGGAAGCCCGCAACAGATAGAATACGCGGCAGAGATGGGACTGGAACATCACCTGGGGCTGACCTGTGACCCGGTATGTGGTCTGGTTCAGATACCCTGCATCGAACGGAATTCGTTTGCCGCGCTCCGCGCGCTCGATGCCAACCTCAAATCCATGCTTTCGGACGGGAAACATATTATCAGTTTCGATAAAGTGGTGGAAACCATGCGTAATACCGGACACGATTTACCGTCGCTCTATAAAGAAACAGCTGAAGGCGGACTGGCTAAATACGGAAGAACAGAAGAGTTGTGATTTGAAATAGCCGTTATCACTGTATCTTTCTGCATGCCATTCAAAAAATTGTGAGCAAAAAGAATAAAGTGAACCCGAGAGTTTGCACTCTAAATTTCAGGGTCAGAACTCGTAGCTTTTCATGTCTTCGCCCAGTTCTGTGTGTTCGAATACTTGCCGGGCTTCATTGAGGAGGGCGGTTTTGTGGCTGTAACGGGCGGAGTAGTGACCGATAATCAGTTTTTTTACATTTGCTTTTTTTGCAATCTCGGCTGCTTGCCGCGCGGTGGAGTGCTGAGTGGCTTTGGCGCGGAATAACTCATCTTCCATAAAGGTGGCTTCGTGGAACAGCAGATCCACCCCTTCGATAATGGGGATGATTTTTTCGGTATAAGCGGTATCGGAGCAGTAAGCATACCGGATGGGAGAGGTAGGAGGAAGTGTCAGTTTATCATTGGGAATAAGCTCGCCTTCTTCGGTCGTAAAATCTTCACCCTGTTTTATTTTCCCGATCTGCCACACGGGAATCTTGTAAAAATCAATCATCTCGCGGATGATATGCCGGTCGCTTGATTTCTCTTCAAACAGAAACCCGCAGCAGGGCACTCTGTGCTTTAGCGGAATGGACGAAACCTGAACAGTGCGGTCCTCGAAAATAATTTCGTTGACAGCGGGATTGATCGGGCAGAAAATCACCTGAAAGGGGAGCTGTTCGCAGAAGTACTTTAGCTGCGGCTTCATGAGTTTCTCCAGGTCGGGATGCGCGTGGATGTGTATGTCGGAGGTGTGGTTGAGCATTCCGAAGGATGAAATAAGACCCATCAGCCCAAAGCAATGATCGCCGTGTAAATGCGAGATGAAAATATGACCGATATGGTTGTTTTTGAGGTTCATCTGCCGCATCCGTATCTGAGTACCCTCGCCGCAATCAATCAGAAACTGTTTATTCCGGAATTCCAGCAACTGTGAAGTCGGAAAATTGTTTTTCGTGGGCAATGCGGAGCCGCTCCCGATGATTGTAAGCTTTGCGTTCATTCCTGATGAGTTTCAAGGCGAATGTTACTTGTCTTCTTTTTCAGACAAATCCTTCGATGTTGGGATTGATGACAGTGTCCACTCTCGATTTTACTTTCAGTTTGAAGTCGCGTCCGAGGTATTTTTCTCGTACGATGGGATTGTCGGCAAGTTCCTCGGAGGTTCCCTGAAACATGATTTTACCCTCGAAAAGCATATAAGCACGGTCGGTGATGCTCAGGGTTTCGTCCACATTATGGTCAGTAATCAGGATTCCGATGTTCTTATCTTTCAGTTGCCACACAATATCCTGGATGTCCTGCACAGCAATGGGGTCAACGCCCGCGAAGGGTTCATCGAGCATGATGAAGTGGGGCTCAATGGCCAGACAGCGTGCTATCTCGGTACGACGCCGTTCACCGCCCGAAAGCCGGTCGCCGATGTTTTTGCGGACGTGTCCGAGGTTGAATTCAGCAATCAGCGTTTCGAGTTTTTCCTTCTGATACTCCTTGCTGAATTTGGTCATTTCCAGTATGGAACTAATATTGTCCTCTACAGTCATTTTGCGGAAGACGGAAGCTTCCTGAGCCAGGTAGCCGATGCCTTTCTGTGCGCGGCGAAATACCGGCAGCCCCGTAATCTCCTCGTCGTCCAGGAAAATTTTTCCGGAATTGGGAGTAACCAGTCCGGTAGTCATGTAGAACGTGGTGGTTTTTCCGGCTCCGTTCGGACCGAGCAAACCCACAATTTCGCCCTGCTGCACTTGTATCGATACATCATTCACAACGGTTCGTTTGCCGTATTTCTTAAAGAGATGTTCGGTGCGGAGTACCATGGATCTGGTTTCCGGTGCAAGTTCTGTTATTGTTTCAATTTCGGTAAAATTTTCCTGTATGATGTCTGCTTCCATTTAGCTGAATATTTTTAATGGAGCAAAAGTACAAAATTCTGAATGAATTAACACAGAGCAGCAAGTCATTCTGTGATTTTTTAAGAAAATATGATACAGGTTGAGCCGGATAGTCTGATTTTAAACTGGTTTTGTATATATGGATACAATTATCAATCGCACTCTCACTCTCACGACTTCCGTAGCCTCCGGATTAATATTCATTTATCGTGCATATCCGGTGGAACAGAGGAAAGTACAGCGATTCTTTTACTAAATTCGAACTGTTTATGCAATTTCGCAGTACTACTTCAGATTATCATAAAAAAAGAAAGCGAAGACGCTATGAATAACTTAATAACGGCTAACAAATACACTAAGGAAAACGAAGGATTTGATACTGTTGTAACGTATCCATTATTTTATTCTCCCACACCGTTGGTTTACACATCAAACAGAAATTTCAAGCAACATTATTTTCAAATCAGAAAATTTTGCAACCTCCTTTTTTCAACGCCTGTTACAAAAACATCATTCCATCGGACTACCCGATAGGTTGACCGAAATATTCAGTTTGTCAAAAGCTGCGAACAACAGCAAGAGTACTCAAAACAAGTACCATGTACAGGCATGTATCAAACATTGGTTGGAAAAAAACTCCATAAAGTGTTATAATAAAAGCGGCTGTTTGCTGAGAGTCGAAACCACGATCAACAATCCGGATTTGCCCGGGTTAAAGCTCAAAAAGCAAGCTTGTCATTGGCAGGCATATTACTGGTATGGACTCAAGCAACAGCCGCTATTTTGATATTTTATCCGATATTGATATTCGAACTATTGGAAATGATGTATATCAGAAATATCAAAAAGCTATTGTAGCAGAAAAGGGTGTTAGAGTGGCTGCTCCTGATTTGCGAAAGGAAGAACAGGTTGAACTTTTTCGTATTTTATTGGATGATAAAAACGTGGTTTACGGTTTTAAAAACAAACAAATCCGTGCAAAAATGAGTGGAAATCCAAAAACTGCAAAAATAGCCTACGAACTACGAAAATTAAGAGAACGTGGAGCTATAAAAAAAAGTAAAAACTCTAATAATTACCAACTTACACAAGAAGGGTACGTTTGGTTGTATTACTCCTTATTTAATCAGGATTGTTTTGTAAACCCTTTATTATCAATACGAAATGAAATGGATTGAAAAAGACATACAAAAAATAAATCAAATATTGAAAAAGCATATTCAATGATTAACGATGCTATGAAGCTTAAAAGTAAAAACATAAAAAAAAACACATTGCTTCATGCCTGCAAATTCCACCCGAAACTTTATCACGCATACGTCATAAAACCTATTCTATCGAAAAAAAGGTCACTTTTATTATAATTTTTTGATTTGAATCAAGAAATAAAACAAAAAAACCAGTTAACTTTGTGAAAAGTTGTTTTATTTTAGCTAAATTCAAGTTGAAGTTGGCTAGTAAGAAAAATCTCGAGTACTATAAACTATAAAATATTTTTATTATGAAAGCACTTTTAAGCCTTATTGTCACTCTATCATTCGCAGTAGTATCATTCGCCCAAAACGTAGCCATAAACTCCGACGGCTCAGCTCCG
>JAFNAU010000098.1 GCA_017860335.1 Bacteroidota bacterium | reverse complement strand
GACTCCTATCGGAGTCGAATAAAAAGAGGCAAATTTTTACTACAAATATGAAATTCCTCTGGAATTTTTCTTAAAAACAAAAAGTCAAGATGACTTCACCGAAAAAAAATAAATAAATATTACCTATCAATAAACTCAAAAATCTAATTTTATTCTTATGAATATCAAAAATTACATTCGTGATAATCAATCCCGTTTTTTGGAGGAACTTTTCAGTCTGATTCGAATTCCAAGTGTCAGTTCTCATGCAAGCCATCAGGCTGACATTCAGCAATGTGCTGAACGCTGGAAGCATTTGCTTGAAGAAGCTGGTGTTGATTACGCGGAAATTCTGCCGACAACAGGTAATCCGATTGTTTTTGCATCCAAGATGATTGATCCCGGATTGCCCACCATTATGGTTTACGGACATTATGATGTGATGCCTGCCGAACCTTTCGAATTATGGACTTCACCTCCTTTTGAACCCGAAATCAGAGATGAAAAAATTTACGCGCGCGGCGCTGACGATGACAAAGGTCAGTCGTTCATGCACACAAAAGCATTTGAATATTTAGTAAAAACCAATCAACTGAAGTCTAATGTAAAGTTTCTGCTGGAAGGAGAAGAGGAAATTGGTTCGCCAAGCCTGGACGAATTTTGCAGCGCCAATACAGAAAAACTGAAATGTGATACCATCTTGGTTTCGGATACAAGTATGCTTTCGGCCAGCACACCGAGTATAACCACCGGACTTCGCGGCCTGGCTTACTGGGAAATTGAAGTCACAGTTGCCAATCGTGATCTACATTCAGGCATTTTTGGAGGCGCGGTTGCCAATCCCATACTCGAACTGACTAAAATACTTGCACAGCTTAAAGATGAAGAGGGACGCATCACTATTCCTCACTTCTACAATGATGTTGAAGATGTTTCCGAAAAAGAGCGTGAACTCATAGCTCAGATACCATTCAGCGAAGAAGAATATAAAGCCAATCTGGGAATAAAACAGGTATTTGGTGAGGTGGGTTACAGCACCATCGAACGTACCGGTATTCGTCCCGCGCTTGATATCTGCGGTATCTGGGGTGGTTATACCGGCGAAGGCAGTAAAACAGTGCTTCCATCAAAAGCTTTTGCTAAACTTTCGGCCCGGCTTGTACCCCATCAAAAATACGAAAAGGTTGCTCAGCTTGTTGAGAAACACATTCTGCAGATTGCTCCCGAATATGTCGATGTAAAAGTACGCCAGCTTCACGGCGCCGAAAGTTACGTTTGCCCCATCGAATCCGATGCCTATCGGGCTGCCGAGAAAGCTTACGAAAAAGTATTTGGCATCAGACCTTTACCGATACGGCGAGGAGGAAGTATCGGCGTGGTACCTGTATTTGAACAAATTCTGAAAGTGAAACCAGTTCTGATGGGATTTGGCTTGGAATCGGATGCCATCCATTCGCCAAATGAAAATTTCCCACTTGATTTATTTGAAAAAGGAATTGAAACAATTGTGGAATTTTACGCTCAATATTCCGAAATCAGATAATTGATTGAATATCATACAACTGTAACTTAGCTTTAATACATCTGAAAAAAAATAGTTTTTTTTTCACCATAAAGTTTGGAAAAGTAAAATTAAAACACTATGTTTATTGCTCAAAAAACAAACACTAAAATATTAACTATAAAATTCCATTTGCTATGACTAAGACAATAACTTTTAACGAATTGCGCAGAATAAAAGATGCTCTGCCAAGCGGAAGTATGGCCAAGATCGCCGAAGAACTTGGCCTGGAAAAACAAACAGTAAAAAATTATTTCGGAAGTGGTGATTATAAAGAAGGCAAGAGTGTAGGACTACACATTGAACCCGGACCTGACGGAGGTATTGTTCAACTGGACGATACAAGCATACTGGAAGTTGCTCTGCGCATGCTCGAAGAAATTAAATAGAATTATTACACACATAAAAAAAGCAGCGATATGCTGCTTTTTTTATGTGCAATTATTATCACACTATAAGCCTTTTTCAGAAAGATACCGCTCAGCTTCAATTGCTGCCTGGCAACCTGTACCAGCTGCGGTAATAGCCTGTTTGTAATGCGGATCAGCCACATCACCAGCTGCAAACACACCTTCAACATTAGTTTTGGGTGTACCGGGTATTGTTTTAATGTAACCTGTCTCATCCGTTTCGACCCAGGGCTTGAAAATCTGCGAATTAGGAGTATGCCCGATTGCAAGGAAAAATCCATCAATTTCAATATGAACTTTTTCTTCATCAGGCTTTCCTCTGCGTTTAATTAGATCAGCACCCTGCACGACCATATCGCCTGTCAGACCCAGTGTTTCATGTTCGAACAGGATTTCTATTTTGGGATTTCCCATGACGCGTTCCTGCATTATTTTCGAAGCCCGCAGATAATCCTTACGAACAATCAGATATACTTTTTCGGCAATATTTGCCAGATAAGCTGCTTCTTCGGCTGCTGTATCGCCGCCACCAACTACGGCAACCTTGCGTTTACGATAGAAAAAACCATCGCAGGTGGCACATGCAGACACACCAGAACCGGCATATTTTGTTTCATCGGGCAATCCCAGGTATTTTGCTGTTGCTCCGGTTGAAATAATTAATGTTTGTGTTTCGATTACTTTCTCTCCATCAATGGTAATTTTGTAGGGAGCCGATGACAAATCAGCAGCAGTCACCATTCCAAAACGGATATCCGCTCCAAAACGGGTTGCCTGTTTTTTCAAATCCTCCATCAGTTCGGGTCCGGTGATACCTTCGGGATATCCGGGGAAATTTTCAACTTCGGTAGTGGTTGTCAACTGACCGCCTGGCTGCATTCCTTCATATAAAACGGGTGACAGATTAGCCCTGGAAGCATAAATTGCCGCTGTGTAACCAGCAGGCCCTGACCCAATAATCAGACATCTTACTTTTTCGTTCATTCTTTTTCTGTTTTTATTTATTATTTTGTATTATAATTTTTAGAATTTCAATGCGTTAATTCAAAGCGATTATCAAATAAACGCATTCAACAGAAACCAATAACAAATTTTCAAATCTGTTATCGCAAATCATTAATTTCAATATCCTTGTATTTTTTGGGATTAAAGATGAAAGTGTTATCACTGATATTCAGTCCGCTTTTAAACTGCGTTAATGTTAAATCGGTAATCATACCACTTTTATCAATCAGTTCAATAAACAATGGATAATTATTGGTTTTGTTGACATTCAATACTATCTTTTTGAATGACGAATTTTTATCCTTAGGAATCAGCTCAATAACATGAAACGATTTTGAGATACTGCTTTTAGCAAACTTAATTGCTGATTTCCTTTTATAGGATGATATTATTGCCATCGGATTCGTTTCTGCCAGTTCTTTTTCAGTCGGATTGGTGATAGACACTTCGTTGACCGATGTCATATATGCCGATTGAGTTTTGCCATCGAAATAAACATTCATTTCGGCTGTATTCAGAATGAATTTATTCTCCTTCATGGTAAAGTTACCTTTCATCCGGTGTGACTGAGCAGAGGAAGGTTCTTTAACCTCCATTTCAAAATTTGTCTTTATCGCGTTGTTTTTAAGCAATTGGAGCATATTATCGACTACTTTTACCGCGTTGGAATTGCTCTGAGCGTTAACGGAGATAATTGCCGCAATTGCTATCATCAAACTGAAAACTATTCTTTTTGTATTCATTTTTTACGATTATAGGATTATATCCTTTTGTTAGCAACTTGTATGCCAATTTACATTCCTTATAAATCGGCAAAAATAATTTAATGCAATCTGGTGATAATGAAACTACATTTACTATCTCTCTATTACAGATGTTTCAGTATCTGTTCCAGCTCATATTCTGTCTGCACCAGTACCTGTCGTGCCTTGCTGCCTTCATTCGGGCCTATAATACCCGCCACTTCAAGCTGATCGGCAATGCGGCCTGCACGGTTATATCCGATTGAAAATTTACGCTGTATCATGGAGGTTGATCCCTGCTGACTGGCTACAATCAAGCGGGCGGCTTCTTCGAACATTGGGTCGCGTTTACTCATATCAACAGTCGAAGTATCGACACCTTCACTTTCGGGTCCAACATATTCGGGCAGATAGAAGGCTGTCGGGTAACCACGCTGATTTCCGATATAGAGCGCAATTTGTTCCACTTCAGGCGTATCTACAAAAGCACATTGTACGCGAATAAGATCGCTACCCTGTGAGAAAAGCATATCTCCTCTCCCAACGAGCTGGTTGGCGCCGGGGGCATCAAGAATGGTGCGCGAGTCAATCATGGACGATACCCTGAAAGCCACACGAGCCGGGAAGTTGGCTTTAATAACACCGGTAATGATATTTACAGATGGTCTTTGAGTGGCAATAATCATATGAATTCCCACTGCACGGGCTAACTGAGCAATACGTGCAATCGGCATTTCCACTTCTTTACCCGCGGTCATTATCAGGTCGCCAAACTCATCAACGATGACCACCATGTAAGGCAGAAACCTGTGACCTTTTTCGGGGTTCAATTCTCTGTTGACAAATTTCTCGTTGTATTCTTTTATATTCCGTACATGTGCTTTTTTCAGCAAATCATAGCGGTCATCCATTTCTATACAAAGCGAATTCAGCGTCTGAACCACTTTACTGGTATCTGTAATGATGGCATCTTCACCATCGGGCAGCTTTGCCAGGAAATGTTTTTCGATAGCCGAATAAATATTGAATTCCACCTTTTTAGGGTCAATGAGAACGAACTTCAACTGCGAAGGGTGCTTTTTGTAAAGCAAAGATGTTATAATCGCATTCAAACCGACTGACTTTCCCTGTCCTGTGGCACCGGCAACCAGCAGGTGTGGCATTTTGGTCAGATCGACCATGAACACTTCGTTAGTAATCGTTTTACCAAATGCAATGGGAAGCTCGAATTTAGCTTCAGTAAATCGTTTGGAACCAATGACAGAATTCATGGACACAATCTGAGGTTCGTTATTCGGAACTTCAATACCGATAGTGCCTTTGCCCGGTATCGGAGCAATGATACGAATACCAGTAGCAGCCAGACTGAGCATGATATCCGATTCCAGATTTCGAATTTTCGAAATACGGATACCCGATTTTGGTACTATTTCATAAAGTGTAATGGTTGGACCTACGGTGGCTTTTATACTGTCAATTTCAATACCAAAATTACGCAAGGTACTGATAATTCTGTTTTTATTGGCAGTCTGCTCTTTCATGTCAATCTGCATGTCATTATCAGAACCATATACTTTCAATAAATCAAGCTTAGGAGGCACATAACTCGATAAATCAAGTGTCGGATCATATTTTCCCAACTTTGAAATATTATAATTCGGATCACTGTTTTCTTCTTCCTCGTACTCTTCAGTCGGATTGCTTTCCTCCTTCACAGGGTTAGTTACTTCAAATTGCACAACTTCGTTTATATCTACCGGTTCATCCTCTATCAGAATGCTGTTCTCTTTTTCGGTAAAAGTTCCTTTTATATCGGACACTTCCGATACAAGCCATTCTTCCGGAACAATTTCAGTCCCTACAGCAACAATTGGCTCCCGAGATTTCCTTTCGGGCTGTATTTTATCATTTTTATTAAATAAATTCCGGATATACGGAATCGTAGCACTCCACACCACAATCAGATAAATCAGCAGTGTACCAACAATTATCATCAACGCGCCCGGACGCCCTAAAAACGAATTAAGCTGAACAGCCGCGTAAGTGCCATGCTGTCCTCCAAGTGCAAAAAAAGAGGGTTGCAGGGAAGGAATGAAATCGGTAATAAAGCCCAGTGAAACCGAAATCCATACAAGCCAGAAAAAGCAGTGAAAAAAAGTTTTCCAAATGGAAATAATCTTCACACTCATCAATCTTATTGCTGCAGCCAGAAGAAAAATTAATATTGCTGCTGATGAAACTCCAAACCAGTTATCAATCAGTGTTTCTGAAATATATGCACCCATAACGGATGTCCAGTTAGTTACAGATCCGCGAATCTGTAACGATTCTCTCAAACTGATATTGTCGAATACGCTTTTATCGGCTGCACCAGTGAAAAAATAGGAAATAAAAGACAGAAATGCATAGAGGACAGCGATGGCTAACAGCAACCCGAAGATGAAATGTAACTTATCATCCCGAAGATACTGAAGGGTTTTTGAAAACAAACCCGGTTCTGAAGTTCTTTGCTTTGATCGCGTAACCTGTGGTTTCTCAGCTGTATTTTTTTTAACTGGTTTTTTTGGAGGCATACTTATTATTTAACGGGATAAATATCCTTATTTATATCATTTAAGACTTTTCTAATTTGCAAAATTACGAAAAATGAATGGCAATATAAACGCTTTATGTTAAATTTGCCAAAAATAATTATTGATATGACTAAACAACAAAGATTTCAAAATATTATTGCCTGGTTTGAAGATAACCGTCCTATTGCTGAGACAGAACTGGTCTATAAAGATCCTTTTGGTCTGCTTGTGGCTGTAATACTTTCAGCTCAATGCACCGATAAACGGGTTAATATGATCACTCCGAAGCTTCTGTACGACTACCCCACCGCGGAAGCAATGGCAGCATCAACTCCCGAAGTTATATTTGAATACATCAGATCGGTATCCTATCCCAACAACAAAGCCAAACACTTGGTAGGCATGTCAAAGAAACTTGTGAACGATTTTGATGGCGTTGTTCCCGATGATGTTGAAAAATTGCAAACATTACCCGGTGTTGGCCGGAAAACAGCCAATGTTATTGCCTCTGTTGTATTCAATAAACCTGCAATGGCTGTTGACACTCATGTTTTCCGAATTTCGGAACGAATCGGGCTAACCACTAACTCAAGAATGCGGAATAAAATTGTGGTGCAGGTATTTTGAAACAAAAAACAAACAAATGAAATAAAAAAATTAAGGGTTGCCTGAAAAATGCAACCCTTAATTTTTTATTCTAAATTCAAAGCGAAAGTTTTATTGCTTGATGATCTGTTTGGTTGCAACCCTACCATCTTCATCTGAAGCCGAAATAAAGTATATACCATTGGCATAGGCTGTTAAGTCAATTTCTTTCAGTCCTCCTTTAATTGTTTCGAGAATCTTTCCCGTTACCGAATAAACTACCAGCTTCTCAAGTTTTCTGTCAGTTTGGATATTTATTCTTCCTGTTGTCGGATTTGGATAAACGCTCCATACATTTTCCTGAATTTGCTCTACGGCCGTTGTACACGACGGGTCAAGGTCTGCATTATATTTTTTCACAGGCGAAGTAGTTGCAACAGAACCATATTTCCAGCAGATATTTGCCGTTGTGGATAAATCTACTGTCTGTTCTGCTCCCGAACTTTTCCCGTCATTGAAAATTACATTCACCACAGGTTGCGTAAAATTGGTGATAGAGTATGAATAATAACCCTGCGTGTCTTTGGTTATTGCCTTGCCCGGCCAGGCCCCCGCAAGCTGTACGGCTGAACCGTTAACCATCTCCCAGACATACACAGAGCCCGAAGTCCATGTTTCAGGAGCTTTGAAGCGAACAAGAATGGCACTTGCCTTTTCGATAATATTGTATGTATAGGATGCTACATTCGATGACGCGCTCGCACCGATAGCAATGGCTTTGAGATTTGTTGAACCTAAAGGCAGAGTTATCGGAACGGTGTATTTTGAAGATGATGCCGTAGGCGTTGAACCATCGGTAGTGTAATAAATATTTGCGCTGCCCGTAGCTGACATTGTCAGAGTTTGTCCGTAGGAATAAGTCCCTGAGTTTGGCGTGATTGTAAGAACAGGAACAAGACTTCCACCTTTAATCCAGATCGCGTAATTATTGCCCGAAGTAACTAATTTATAATCAGACGGTGCTGAGTAGCTTGCCGAACCTAATTTCACAATCAGACTTCCGTTTTTGCCGGTAACTGTTGCCACATATATATTACTGCCCGACTGGTTGACAACCACAGCACTTTCGCTGTGCAACTGCACAGCATGTCGGGCAGCTATCATGGTCTGTATCTGAGCTTTATACTGAATCCAGTGAGGCAAAGCCACGCAAGGAATTCCTGGGGAACAAAGCATAAAAGCATTGGCCATTAACACATCGCCGGTAAATTTATTCGAATCGCGAAAGGTATCGTGATTATCAATAAATGTGGTGGCATACCGCCTGACTAACGGATTATGAATTAAACCTGCCGGCTGGTTGGCGCTGTTATAAGTCCACACCAGCTTTGTCAAATCACCGGTTGAGGCCCAGTTGTTCAGGGCATATTTAAAACTAAAATCGAAAGTAGTAGAATTGAAATTAGCCTTTTGAAGCCATGCATACAGTGCATCATAACTTCCATCCCAGTATTCGCCCACTGAGTAATAAGCGCCAGCCGATTTGTTGTACATATCATTATAACTGCCGGGATATCCCTTAGTCATATCGTAACGCCAGCCATCGTATCCCATGTCATTCTTCATAAATTGCAAATATGCTTTGATGGTATTCTGCAAATCAACGTTTCGGTGATCCAAATCGCGAGCCCCTCCGAAGTTGTCACCTTCGTCAGTACCTCCCAGAGGTTTTGCCTGACCCGCCTGACCCGCCACTTCGTCGTTGCTACAAATCCAGTATAAGTTAGGTGTATAGGTTATTCCATTGTAAGTTTCGACCGGAAAATCAGTCCAGTTTGTAACGCCATTTCGGTGATTAATCACGATATCGGCAATACAGCGGGTGCCCGAATTCTTTAGTGTTGTAATTAGATTTTTCAGTTCAGTTTCAGATCCGAAGCTGCTGTTCTGACGAAACCAGTAAACATCGGTATAACCCATCGTGCTGGAATAAGGCGAATTGGCATCGCCACTGGGCGGCAGCCAAAGCATATCGAAGCTGGCGGAAAGTTCGCTCGCCTGGCTCTGAAGTACAGTCCACCTTGACTGCGAATATGAATCCCAATAGAATGCTTGAAGCATTACATCAGTTGCCTGAGCCGGAGCTTGTGCATGAACAGACATCTGCGAAAAAAAGATGAATAGAATAAGGGAGTAGATAGTTTTTTTCATGTTCATTTATTATAATATTTGTTTCAAAAATAAGAACAAGAGAATTATAGATACAAATCAATTGTATAAAAGGTTCTTTCTTTTACCGAAATCGTTTGAGAAACCTGAATATGAGAATAATTATTATTCAATAATCATACAATAGTCTTGCAAAACTTCAATTTTCTTTCTCTTCTGATAATGATTATTGTCAACATATCTATCATTGGTCTGAAAAAAATTATATCTTTCCTTATATTTTTTGTATTTTTGTAGCAAAATCAAAGCGGATAATTTATGCAAACAAATGTATTAAATGCAGCCATGAAATACGGGCTGATTATGGGTATTGTTTTTTCTGTTAATTTTTTGCTTTCGGTCTCCGGCAATGCTATAATCACTCTTCTTGGATATTTGGTGGTAGCGTTTATCTGCGTTCTTACCTATCGCTTTGCCGTAGCTTACCGCGATAAGGAAAACGGAGGCTTCATCAGTTTTGGCCATGCTTTTTTCTTTATCATACTGCTTTTCCTTTTTGCCGCTATCATATCCTCTCTGTTCAAATTCATCTATTTCAGGTATCTAAATGTCAATTACTTGCCGATGCTTCTCGAACAAAGTGTCAGTATGATACAACAGTTGCAGGAACAGTTTCATCTGAGCATACCTGATGATTATTATGAAACGATGGATAAAATGATGAATCCTACTGCATATACACTTCAGTATATTTGGGTTAATACGTTTCTGGGTGTAATAATGGGGCTGATCATTGCCCCATTTGTAAAAAAAGACAAAGGAATTTTTGACAATCCGGAAAATAAATAAATCATATAACACAGTCAATTAACATTTTACACCATATGGATATTTCTGTTATTGTACCATTGTATAACGAAGAAGACTCTCTTCCCAAACTCTACGAATGGGTGGACAAAGTCATGACCGAAAATAAATTCAGTTATGAAATTATTTTCATAAACGATGGCAGTACCGACGGTTCGTGGCGGATTATTGAGCAGTTG
>JAFNAU010000097.1 GCA_017860335.1 Bacteroidota bacterium | reverse complement strand
TCAGCAAAATCAACCAACTGTTCTCTTTCAGGGAAAAGTTATCGACGAGAAAGGCGATCCGATTATCGGTGCCAACATTTCCATTCCCAACAGTTCAATGGGTACTGTTAGCAACGCTATAGGCAGTTTCAGTCTTTCTGTTCCCGCCGGATCTGTTGTACATGTAACTTATATCGGATATGTCGAACAGCAATTTACTGTAAACAGTCCGTCAACAATGAATATAACCCTGAAGGAAGACACTAAAAGTCTGAACGAACTGGTGGTTATCGGTTACGGGGTACAGAAGAAAAGTGTGGTTACTGCTGCTATCAGCCGTGTAACAGCGGAGCAACTGAACAACACAAAGCCATCGCGCGTGGAAGATGTACTGAAAGGTAAAGTTTCCGGTGTTCAGATTACACAAAGTTCCGGACAGCCGGGATCCGATTCTAAAGTCCGTATTCGTGGTATTGGTACCGTAAACAACAGTGATCCACTTTATATCGTTGACGGTATGCCGGTTGACGGTGGTATTAATTACCTCAATCCGGTGGATATCCAATCAGTGGAAATCCTGAAAGATGCTTCATCGGCTGCTATTTACGGAGCACGTGCTGCTAACGGAGTAGTATTGGTAACTACCAAGAACGGAGTAGCCGGTAAAACCAAGATCAACTACAATGTAAGCTATGGATGGCAAAATCCATGGAAAAAGAAATCGGTTCTTAATGCTCAGGAATACATGGTTATCATGAACGAAGGGCTAATTAACGATGGAGGATTGGCTAGATATAACAACGAACAGGTAATGAACGCCGGAACAGGAACTGACTGGCAGGATGAAACCTTCAACTACAATGCTCCGATAAAAAATCATCAGTTGAGCGTTTCCGGAGGTACCGACAGATCACAATACTTCCTGTCATTAGGATATTTCGACCAACAGGGTATTGTTGGTGGTGATTATGGTAAATCAAATTACAATCGCTGGAGTGTACGTTCCAATTCAACACATACCATTTTTGAAGAAAAAAGCCGCGATTTTTTGAATAAATTACGCATAGGTGTTAACCTGGGCTATTCCCGGGACAAAAGTTCTTCGATTGATGCCAACTCGGAATATGGTTCCATCCTCGGTAGTGCCTTGACCTTCTCGCCGTTGATACCCGTATATGCCGACGAAGAGACTGCAGCAGCCATCCTGGCCAAATATCCGAATGCCGTAAAAGACAAAGACGGACGGGTATTTTCCATTCCTCCTTCGGGATTTCAGGAAATAGCTAATCCGGTTGCTATGCTCAATCAGCCAAGCAGCGGATTGAACAACAGCGATAAAATTGTTTCTACCTTCTGGGGTGAATTAAGTGTACTGCCCGAACTCAAATTTAAGAGCAGTTATGGTGTCGATCTTGCATTCTGGGGCTTTGACAGTTATACTTTCCCTTATTTTCTGGCTACTCAGGGAAAAACTGTCGATGTAAGTACCGTTCAGAGCGAAATGAACAGAGGCTTCAAATGGCAGGTTGAAAATACACTTTCATACAATAAAACATTCGCAGGCAAACACAATGTTGCTGCTGTACTCGGACAATCGGCTCAAAAATATACCTATCGCAACCTGGGAGGAAATGACCAGCAATTGCTCGAAACTGATCCACTGAAAGCCAACATAAACTCAGCCATTGCTGATCGTAAACTCGAACGGGTTTGGGGTGGTACAGGTGGTTATAATCAGGCAACTCTGGCATCCTATTTTGCGCGATTGGATTACAACTATGCCGAACGGTATATCCTTCAGGCAACGGTTCGCCGCGACGGATCGTCCAACTTCGGACCGAATCACAAATGGGCTACATTCCCCGCATTTTCACTTGGATGGAATTTAACCAACGAAGAATTCCTGCAGGACAGACCAAAATGGATTGACGCATTGAAACTCCGCTTCAGCTGGGGTAAAAACGGTAATGAACGAATTGGAGCATTCCGTTACACTTCTCTGATGGATGGAGGACAGAACTATTACTTCGGAGGCGGATATAAAGTGAATAACGGAGACCCGACCAAAGTGGGTGAAACAGGAGGTGCAATGCAATATGGTAGTTCACCTGCTTCAATACCAAATCCCGACGTAAAATGGGAAGAATCGCAACAAACCGATATAGGTTTCGAAACCTATCTGTTTAAAAGCGCTTTCACTTTCAGTTTCGATTATTTCAAAAAAATCACCAACGGTATGTTGATGGAACAGCCTATCCCATCTTACGTGGGACAAGGTTCCCCTATTGCCAACGTGGGTGATATGCAAAACTGGGGACTTGAATTTGAAACAGGATGGAAACAAACTGCCGGTGATTTCAAGTATTCGGTTTCGGCTAACGCTTCCTATCTGAAAAACAAGTTGATCAAACTTGGAAATGCAACTGGAGAACAAATTTACGAAAATGCCGGAGCATCAGGTGTTGGTAGTTATGTAAAGGGAAAAAACGGTGAGGTTTTCCCATATTTCTATGGTTATAAAACAGATGGTCTCTTCCAAAATCAGGCAGAAATAGACGCGTATGTAAATACAGACGGACAAAAATATCAGTCGGCAGCCAAACCAGGTGATGTACGCTTTGTTGATGCTAACGGCGATGGAAGCATTAGCGACGAAGATAAGGTAAAAATCGGTAAAGGAATGCCCGACTGGACATTTGGTTTGACACTTAATGCTGAATGGAAAAACTTTGATTTGAATGTATTCTTCCAGGGAACGCTGGGCAACGACATCTTTGATTTCTCGCAGCGTGGCGATATACCCGCTATGAATCGTCCGGAATGGATACTCCAGCGCTGGCATGGTGAGGGTACTTCCAATACGATACCGCGAATGACTATTGCCAATGCAAACAGCAACTGGCGTTCATCCGATCTTTATATCAAGGATGGTTCTTATGCACGTATGAAATCTGTACAGCTGGGTTATACACTGCCCGTATCAATGACACGGAAGGTGTCCATCGAAAATTTAAGAATTTTCGTTATGGCTGAAAATATGCTGACTCTCACCAAATATGATGGGTTTGATCCTGAAGTTGCATCCGGAGGATATACAACTATTGGTATTGATCGTGGTATCTATCCGCAATCAAGAACAATTTCTGTCGGTGCTAACATTTCTCTTTAATTCTAAAATAATATGATACATATGAAAAAGTATATATTTATAATGTTTGTAGCCCTTATAGGGTTTACATCCTGCGGAGAAGACTTTTTAACCGCTCTTCCCACCGAAAAACAAGCGGCAGGAGGTTCTGCCACCGAAGGAGCTATTCTATCCAATCTGGGTTCGGCTTATCAGATACTTCTGTTCGACAGTTACGCCAATAATAATTACAACAGCATTCCGCTGATGTCTGACCTTAGGTCGGACGATATCTACAAAGGCGGTGGTGATGCCGGTGACCAGCATCAGTTGTACCTGTTGTCGTTGTTCACAACTACTCCCAACGAAGATATTGACGGATTATGGAGCATATTCTATACCGGTCTGGCTCGTTGTAACAATGTGATTATTGCCTGCGATAATGCAGTGAATGTTCCGGAAGCAAAGCTGAACCAATATCAGGCCGAAGCTCATTTCCTGCGTGCTTATTATGTACACTGGCTTTGGAAATTCTGGGGTAATGTTCCGTATTTCGAAGCTCCGCTTTCATCTGCTCCTTACATGGCCAAACAGTTAACCGCGAATGAAGTTTACGCAGCCATCATGAAAGATCTTGATTTTGCCTGTGGTAAAACTGATGCCGGTGCTGACCGCTTGCCAATGAGTTATTCAAAGGGTTCCCCCAGTACAGGTCGTGTTACAAAAGCTGCAGCGCTGATGCTCAAAGCCCGCGTGGTAATGTATCAGAAAGACGTTGCCCGCTATACCGAAGTAACCAAAGATATGGCAGAAATCATCAAGAGTAACGAATATGGTTTGTTTAACAACTTTGCAACCATGTGGATTGATGAAAATGAGTTCTGTCAGGAATCAATTTTCGAAAGCAACCAGTTGCCCGAAGGAAAAACATGGGCAAGTGGCTGGCAGGGTTACGGAACCAATCTTCCGGCATTCATTTCACCCAACGGTTTGAGCACCGGCAGTAAAACAGGTGATTTCAAAGGCGGATGGGGATTTGGTCCAGTGCGCCAGGCTACCTGGGATATGTACGAAGAAGGTGATACCCGTCGCGAAGGCTCGATCAACAAATGGGAAGGCTCGCAATACACCGCACGTTTTCAGGATACACACCTTTTCCAGGCAAAATATGCTGCCCGTGTTGGTTACAATCCGCAGGGCGATGTGGATCTAAACTATTGCAACAATTTCAGAATCTTCCGTTTTGCAGAGACCTTACTTAATTATGCCGAACTGGTAGTAATTCATGGACAGCCTGCAGTGGACGGTATCACTGCTCAGTCATGTCTGGATCGCGTTCGTAATCGTGCTTTCGGAACAGATAAGCCGATACCTGCAACGGTAGCCAACATCAAACTGGAACGCCGTCGCGAATTTGTGGGAGAAGGCATCCGTTTCTGGGATATTGTACGTTGGGGCGATACCTCGCTGTTAACCGAAAGTACTCCGTTAAGTACACGTACGTGGAATGATAATAAAAAATATCTACCCATTCCACAATCTGAAATCGATAAAACCAAGGGAACTGAGTTTGAATTAAAACAAAATCCGGGGTATAATTAATTTATTGTAACAACAATCCTGCCGAAAACAGGTTTCATGTAGCAAACCTGTTTTCGATGGATAATTAAAAAAAGACAAGTATGAAAAATATAATAAAAAACGGAATCGGGGTGCTGCTGTCATTCATGCTGGTGACAGCCTGCAGTCCTCAGGAAGATGATAAGTACTCTTTGGGAACACTGGATACTGTTACTGCCGATCAGATTACTTTTTCACAAACTCCATCATCTACCAGTGCGAATGTAATTACTTTCACCAACACCACAGCCATCAACGGAGTTTACTCCATGTCCTGGGATTTGGGTAATGGTGGATCAGGCAATGCAAAAACTGTTGTCGGACAGTATCCTTTTGCCGGAGACTATACAGTTACGCTCACTATGAATACACCCGACGGCAAATCAGCCACTAAAAGTCAGGTGATTCACATTGCTCAAAATGATTATAATCTGATAAGCACACCTGCTTATGTCAATTTGACCGGTGGAGCTGGCGATGCTGATGGTAAAACATGGGTATTTGACCAATATAACAATTTCAGCAAAGAGGTTGCCGAAGCCCTGAAACCGTTAAAAGCTCAATATCCCGATGATCAAAGAACTGCTGCTTATGATATTAAGGGACACCTTGGGTTAGGTCCTCAGGGTTCACGCGGACAAAACTGGTGGGGAGCCGGAGCTAACGAAAAAGCTTCCTGGAAAATGTATGATTTCAAATTTACATTTATTCAAGCCGGTGTTAAACTTAATATAGTAAATAACGGTGAGGGTTATGGAAGAAAAGCATCATCAGCATCCCTCGGAGGTTTTGACGTGACGGGAGTTAGCGGAGAGGATGTTTTCTTCCCCTACAGTGGAGGAAATTATAACTTTTCGCTGAATGAAAGTGGAAAATTCCCAACAATAACTCTTACAGGTAATGCATTTATGGGCTATTATTGCGGTTCACAAGTGTATGAAATCATTTATCAAACAGATAAAGTAATGGCGTTGCGTGTGGATAACACAGCAGAAGGTCAGGACTGGGTGTTTGTTTATTGTCTACAGGAATTAAATGTTGCTCCTCCCCCAGTAGTGAAAGAATTGAAGGCTGTGCCTCTGACTGAAAACTTTGAAACAGGAACCTCAAAAATTAACTTCGCAAAAGAAGATATGGGTGGTAAAACCGGAATATTCGATAATCCGGCGCCGGTTCCTATCAATGAATCGGATAAAGTATATCGTTATCAGAAGTCCACTGCTTTCTACAGCAACGTTTCATTTACTGCTGAAAAGTATAGATTCGATTTGACAAAGCAGAACAAGATCAAAATGAAAGTGTATATTCCTTCCAACGATTATACAACCGACTGGGCAACGGCAGGTTCATGGATTTCTAATGCCAAATTGCGTCCGCAACTGGCTGTTAAATTGCAGGATAGCAGTATGGGTGGCAATGCATGGCAATCGCAGACCGAAATTGTGAAAGGCGATCTTGAACTTAACAAATGGATTGAACTTACCTTCGATTTCAGTAATGTGGCAACCCGTACTGATTACGATAAGATTGTCATTCAGTTCGGAGCGGAAGGACATGCCGGACCAGGTATTTTCTTCTTCGATGATTTCTCTTTCAACGAATAATTACTAATCAAATAAAAATGGAAGTGGCTACAAGGTTGTAGCCCTTCCTTTTTTTCTTTTTTTTACAAAAAAACCTGAATCCAAATTATGCATTTTTTCAGTTATAAGCGTTTAAATAATAACAACGTTCACAAAATAGGAATGAAAACAATGTACAAACTGTTATTAATTGTTCTGGTTTTATTCGCCGGATGCGGGAATAATAACGGACCCGACCCAGAGCCTCCAAAAACAGAAATAACCTGGCAATTTACACCTGAAAATATTACTTTTACCGATGATGGGAATACGCAAAATGTGACGGTTACTTCAAATGGTTCATGGACTGCCACATCCAGTCAGACCTGGTGTACTATTACGCCTGCTTCGGGATATAACGGACAAACAAGTGTGAAGATTACCTTATCAAAAAACGGCATGAACACCGAACGAACTGCCGTGCTGACATTCAAATCGGGTACTTACAGCAAAAACTTGTCGGTAAAGCAAGCTGCCGCGACAATCCCGAATTACGTACCGGCAGGCTATACACTCAAATGGCAGGACGAATTCAACGATCCGCGCCAGAGCAGTGGCAAAACTCCATTACCCAGTTTAACACGCTGGTGGTATGAAACCGGCGCCAATGGCTGGGGCAACAACGAAATTCAGAATTATATTGCTGGTGCCAGAGGCACCGATACATGTGCAGTTATTGCTGACGGAGTATTGAAAATC
>JAFNAU010000283.1 GCA_017860335.1 Bacteroidota bacterium | reverse complement strand
CTGGTGAGTTCATTCCGTTTCCTGTAATCCCGTTTGTTCCAACCACATATATGCCAATGGTATTGTCGGTTAGATTTGCCTGTTCGGTAACAATGGACAAAACGGGCAATTTAAAATTGCGTTCGCCGATGAAATAGGTGCAACTGGCTATGTCGCTCGTAAGTTTGCCTGCCGAGAAGCATCGTGCTCTGATAATTGTAGTTTTATTGATGGGAATTGAAGTACCTGGTGTGTATCGGATATGACTTCGGGTGGGTTCTGTTCCGTTCAGGGTGTAATAAATCCGGTTGTGTTGAATTCGGGTTTAGCGCAACGTTGCGATGCGCTAATTTTTCCGTTATTGGTTTTCCCGGCGCTATGCTGATTGAAGTAACCCCATTCACTGCCTCCGTCTTTTTTCCTGCCGTACGATATGTTGCGGTATTGTTCGGGATAGTCAACTCGGTCAATAATTTGTCCGAAGGCATTCAGCAGATAAAGGGTGCTTCCTTTAGGTTCCAGCTTAAAATTTGCATGTCCGGTACGGCCGGATCGCTCAAACCACAGTACGCTGTAACCGCCGGGACTTATTAATTTCGATGCCGGACACCATTTCCTGGGTTGAGTGAGATCATCTGTAAAGTAATAAACGGTTTGGTTATACGAAGTGGTACTGCTCGGATTGTAGAGTTCCACCCACATTGAATAATTGTAGCTATCGTCCATGAGAGCTGACACGTTATTGGTCATCAATTCGTTGATAATCAACTGAGCAGGAAGAAGATGAGGTAAGGAGAACAGTATCAGCAGTAAAAGTTTTTTCATGGTTGCAGCAATGATGGTAAAAATAAAAGGTGTTTTTCGTTTTTTTAAAATGAACAGTTTATTTAAAAAGAAATAAGGGAAGCTGAGATTCCCTTATTTCTTTATGTAGTAATATATTAGCCTACAAAAAAGTTCAGAATCAGATGTGATTAATCTGTAATATTTAAGGTGTGTGTTTTATTTTGCTTTGATTGTTTCCATGATCTTAGCTTCCAGTTCTGCGGCTAATTCAGGATTGTCTCTCAGCAGATTTTTGGTGGCATCACGTCCCTGAGATAGTTTAGTGTCGCCATAGCTGAACCAGGAACCACTCTTTTTGATGATGTTGAATTCTACACCGAGGTCAACGATTTCGCCGGTACGTGAAATTCCTTCGCCATACATGATATCAAATTCAGCTTTGCGGAATGGAGGAGCTACTTTGTTTTTCACCACTTTCACGCGAACCTGATTACCTGTAGCATCTTCACCATCCTTCAGCTGGCCGATCCGCCGGATGTCCAGACGAACGGAAGCATAGAATTTCAGCGCATTACCACCGGTGGTTGTTTCGGGGTTTCCAAACATTACACCGATCTTCTCGCGTAACTGGTTGATAAAGATACAAGTCGTATTTGTTTTATTGATATTGGCTGTAAGTTTACGCAGTGCCTGTGACATCAACCTTGCCTGAAGTCCCATTTTAGAATCTCCCATATCGCCTTCGAGTTCTGCTTTTGGTGTCAGGGCAGCTACTGAGTCAATCACTACAATATCAACGGCTGCTGAACGAATGAGCTGATCGGCAATTTCAAGAGCTTGCTCACCGTTGTCGGGTTGCGAGATAAGCAGGTCGTTGGTGTTTACTCCCAGTTTTTCGGCATAGTAGCGGTCAAAAGCATGTTCGGCATCGATGAAAGCAGCAATTCCGCCCGCTTTCTGCGCTTCGGCTATAGCATGTATGGCCAGCGTAGTTTTACCGGAAGATTCCGGTCCGTAGATTTCAATGACACGTCCGCGCGGATAACCTCCCACACCCAAAGCGATATTTAAACCAACAGAACCCGAAGGTATCACAGCCATTTCCTCAACTTTGTTGTCGCCCATGCGCATGATGGTGCCTTTGCCGAAGTCTTTGTCGATTTTTTCCATAGCCAGTTGCAAGGCTTTCAGCTTCTCATTAACCGGAGCAGTGGTTTCTTCAGTGTTTTTTGCCATATATTTTTTATTTTTTAAATTTTCACTTACAAAGGTAAAAAAATAATTCAGAGAAAATTATCTCGTGGAATTATTAATTGAAAGTTTTTAATCAGTTTTATTTTTTATTACTTGCCAAAATTCAACAGAGTGGAAGCAAGTCAGATAATGCCTTGTTGATATTATTTTAAGGTATTTGTCAAAATTTATTTCAGCACTTCCAGTTTCGCGAATTTCAGGAGCAATGATTTTTTTCCTTTTTCCCCAAAATCGATTTCTGCTTTTTCATTCCCATCCACCAGGCTGGTTGAAAGTACCTTACCGATACCGAAAATGGCATGTTTCACGAAAGTTCCGGCAGGCAGATTATCGTTGATCACGGGTATTATGTTATCAGTTGTATTGCTGATTTTTTTCAGGTTTCGATGCGCAGGAGTGGGTGGCAGATCGTTTCTTTCCATTCTGTTGAAGAGTGTCAGACGGAAACGGTTCCGTTCGGTTTCCACATCATCATCCCAACTCGAAAATGCAGGTTTACGTATTGAGTTCTCAGGTTCGTCGTATTCAAGATATTGTTTGTCAATGTCTTTCAGAAAACGACTGGGATTGGCGAAGTTAGTCTTTCCATTTTTGAATCGTGATTTGGAATAGCTGATAAAACATTGCTCTTCGGCGCGGGTAATGGCCACATAAAATAACCTGCGTTCTTCTTCCAGTTCGCGCGGCGTCTCTGCAAAAGGCGAAGGAAACAGTTCCTCTTCCAGTCCGACAATGAACACTGTTTTGAATTCGAGACCTTTGGCAGCGTGAATTGTCATCAGTGTGACTTTATTTTCGTCCTGAT
>JAFNAU010000282.1 GCA_017860335.1 Bacteroidota bacterium | reverse complement strand
TCACCGTCAAATGCAGCTCCGTCAACAACATAAAGAGGGTTGCTCGATGCATTGATTGAACCGATACCGCGGATACGGATTGAAGCAGATGAACCAGGTTGTCCCGAAGCACCTACAACCTGTACACCCGGTACAGCACCTGCAAGTGATTTAGTAACGTTTGTAGACTGGATTCTCTCAATCTGCTCTTTCTTAACAACTGCGGCAGAACCGGTGTAAGATGATTTCTTAACTGTAGCATAAGCTACAACCATTACATCTTCCAACTGCAGCGCATCCTGTTGAAGAGTTACGTTAACAACTGTCTGATTTCCGATCTTAACAGTCTGGGTTACCATACCTATGTATGAAAACTCAAGTGTCGCTCCGGAAGCCACGCTGATGGTGTACGTACCGTTGAAATCGGTAACAACACCTGTGGTTGTACCCAGAACCTTAACGGCTGCACCAATGACAGGGGCTCCGTCAGTAGCATCGGTAACAATACCTGTTACACGAAGAGTCTGTGCCATCAGCACATTTCCCGCCAACAATAGAAGAGTTGCGAGAAGTAATCTGATTTTTTTCATTTAGTTAAATTTTGGTTAGTAATTAGTTTAATTAGTGTATGATTTTTGTCTTAGTATTCAAAAAACACATTTAGTAAAGACAAATATATTAAAATAAAATGTAATACAAAATACCGAATGGCCTAAAAGCTACCATTTACAAGAAAAAATATTTGATGTTCCGGTTCATGAATCGGAACTATTTAATGTTGTTTTTGATTTTGTATTGGGATGGAGTTAAGCCGGTATGTTTTTTAAACGATGTGTTGAAAGATGTTTTAGAGTTAAAACCAGACTCATACAGGATTTCCAGGATTGTTTTCCGGCTCTCTTTGGTAAGTATTTCGCATGAATATTGAATTCTGAGTCCGTTAATATAGTCGTAGAATGATTTTTGCTTATACTGGTTAATTATTTGAGAAAGATATCTCCCGGATATCCCTGAAATTTGGGACAAACAGTCCAAAGTGAGTTCCGGTTCAAGAAATAACTTCTCTTTTTCTACGATTCTGTGAAGTTTTTCGAGATACTCAAGAGCGAGTTCAGGAGTAAGATGAGAGCCAATATATTTCTCATTCTTTGGTAATTCATTGATTAAGACCGGATTTTCGATTGCATTAAAGAAAAGGATATTATAGAAAATCAGAAACGGCAGGAAAGCAAAAACCTCCCCGGTAATTGAAGATTGGTCCTTATAAATTCCAAGATAAAATGCTATTAAAGGGGCAAAACTGGCTAAGGCATATCCCAAAAAAACAACAGTAACCCAATTACGGATTTTTGATTCGTCCCTGGAAAAGTTTTCCTTTACTTTCTTGTGATATCTGGCCAGAACATACAATCCGGCAAGAGTGTATGCTAGAACCTGTACACTTACAATTAAATAAACCTCAATATCAGGAAGTGAAATTACTCTCTGAATCAACGAGTAAATGAGAATAAGCAGGAAAGGTATACAATGATATACCACATACTTATCAGGTCTGTCTCCTTTTTTTGTCAGTGCCCTGGCGTAAAGAAATAATGATGGTGCCCATAACAGTTCAAAAAGTGACAGAATAACGGATATCTCACTATAAATACTATATTTTCTTAGTATCCACGATACAATCCCGAGCAGTTGAAAACCAAAGAAGAATAATAATACTTTATTGTAATATTGTTTAAATGACTTGAAAAAGATAAAAATAACGAAGAATAGAAGCTCAAATACAGAAGTAAAGGTTATAATGTCGGCAAAATCGAAGGTCATAAAAACAGAAATTTACATACAAATATAAAATAAATTCCTGTCAGAAAGGCGGTTGAGAATGCTTTCCCAACAATATATTGCTATTATTTTACTTTTATTGCATAACAATAGCCGTTAGTTTTAAAAGTCCACAAGGTTTTCCCCGATTTTGCCCCGATAGCGTAAACTGTACTGTCTCCACTTCCCACATAAACAACTCCTTTGCAGGCAACAGGTGATGAAAGATAATAATCCCACAAATCCTTCCTGTTTTCGCCTTTTGTTTTATACTGCCACAATAATTTACCGGTATTCTTGTCTACAGAATAAAGATTCATGTCGCAACTACCAAAGTAAACGCTGTTTTCACTGACAACAGGCGAAGTGTGTATTGCTTCGCCTGTCCTAAACTTCTATAACAGGGATTCCTGTGCAAAAGATTCAGTGAAACTCGAAACACATAAAAGCAACAAAACAATTTTTTTCATACACAAATAATAATTATATGATTCAATTTTCATTGCAAATGAAGGAATATGAATAAAGAAAAATGTTCCGAATCGCGAACCGGAACTAAATTTTATAAAGAAAAGCCGGCAGTTGGAATCCAACTGCCGGCTTTAAATATTTTATAAGGAACTTAATCCTTTAAAAACTAAACAAGACCTTGTTCAAGGGTTGCCTGGGCAACTTTCATGAAACCTGCAATGTTAGCACCGTTTACATAATTGATGTAACCGTCTTTTTGAGTTCCGTATTTAACGCAAGCCTCGTGT
>JAFNAU010000096.1 GCA_017860335.1 Bacteroidota bacterium | reverse complement strand
GCTGCGATTACTGGCTGAACGCCTGAAAGCGGCACGCGAAATGCTGCAGCCCAATAACTCAGAAAAAGAAACGAAAACGGTAATTGCAGATAGTGTAAACGTTGAAATATCTCCTGATTTAACGATTGAAATAAAAGATCATATAACCGATAAATTATCCGGTAAAAGTCCGGAAGAACTCGAACTGGAAGCAAAAAAACACATTAAAGAAAAAAAATATAAGGAAGCATTAGAAATATTGAAAGAATTAAATTTTAATAATCCGAAAAAAAGTATTTACTTTGCAGACCAAATTCGATTTCTAGAAAAAATTATACAGAACTTATAAAATAAACTCATTATGTACGTTTTTTTAATCATTTTAATTGTCATTTTCTCGTTATTACTTACTCTGATCGTATTGGTGCAGAATTCCAAAGGTGGAGGTCTGGCAGCAGGTTTTCAATCGTCCAATCAGATTATGGGTGTTCGAAAAACTACCGATTTTCTTGAAAAAGCAACCTGGGGACTCGCCGCAGCAATCGTAGTTTTATCGATTATCACTGTAGGCGTTAAATCAAACGCACCAAAAGAAGTCAATGATTCTGAAATCAAAGAACAATCACTGGATCTGAACAAACAAATGCAGCAAAAAACAGCAACACCAAATACCAGAAAAGAAGTAATACGAATTAAGTATATCATAAGCGTATCAAGATTACTTTTTGATACGCTTTTTTTGTTCTATGAATCTGACTTTTATTAATATAATTGACTATTTAGGTACTTTTGCATTTGCAATCAGTGGTATGCGACTTGCTTCTGCCAAGCGGTTTGACTGGTTCGGCGCGTATGTTGTTGGTCTTGTTACTGCCATTGGGGGCGGAACCACCCGCGATTTACTGCTTGATCTTACTCCTTTCTGGATGTTGCAGTCATCTTACCTGGTCGTAACCGGCTTCGCGCTGCTGTTTGTGATTTTTTTAGGAAAATATGTCATCCGGCTACACAATACATTTTTTATATTTGACGCCATCGGTTTGGGGCTTTTTGTGGTTGTGGGGATTGATAAGACGCTTGAACTGGGTTTTCCTTTTTGGGTGGCAATTCTTATGGGCATGATTACCGGATCCGTGGGTGGTGTAATACGTGATATTCTTATTAATGAAGTGCCTCTTATTTTCCGGAAAGATATATATGCGCTGGCATGTGTCGTGGGTGGAGTTTTTTACTACATTTGTTTTAAACTCAATTTTTCTCCCGTTTTAACTCAGACGGTCGCTGCCGTATCGGTTATCTTTACAAGAATAATTGCAGTGAAATATCATATTAGTTTGCCGGTGTTGAAAGCCCATGAAGATTTTGAAAAAGAAAAAAAAGTTTAAAATATGCTACAAATCAATGATACGATTATAAGCCCGGATCTTTTTGAGGAAAGATTTCTCTGTGATCTGTCATCCTGCAAAGGAATTTGTTGTGTTGAAGGTGATTCTGGAGCTCCACTGGAATGGGAAGAAATTGATATACTGGAAGCAATCTTGCCCGAAATCCAGGAAGATTTATCGGAAGTGGCGCGGAATCTGATTGATGAAGAAGGTGTATATTATATTGACGAAGATGACGAGCCTGTTACTTCGATAGTAAACGGGCGTGAATGTGTGTTTACTTACACGGACGAAAATGGTGTCTGTAAATGTGCTGTAGAGAAAGCTTACCGCGAAGGGAAAATTGATTTCTACAAACCGGTTTCGTGTCATTTGTATCCGGTGAGGTTGCAGAAATACAAGGAATTTACAGCAGTAAACATTCATAAATGGAGCGTGTGCGAATGTGCCCGTTCACTCGGCAAAATTAATAATGTGCCTGTTTACAAATTTTTGAAAGAACCTCTGATACGTAAATTCGGGACCGAATGGTACGAACAGGTAGAATTTGCTGCTAACGAGCTATCACACTCTGATTTATCCGGAATGGATATGCAATGACAGGCTGGCGAAAAAAGATATTAAAAAAAAGATTATAAACTCCTGCTTCAGGAAATATCAGGAAAATTATATGGTCGAAATTATTACGATTGGTGATGAAATACTGATTGGACAGATTGTGGACACCAATTCGGCGTGGATGGCTACAGAACTCAATAATGCCGGATTTCAGATTGTTCAGATTACATCGGTTCATGATGATGCTGCTCACATCAAAAAAGCACTCGATGAAGCCCTTGGACGTGCTCAGGTAGTACTGATAACCGGAGGTCTCGGACCTACCAAGGATGATATTACAAAACAGACACTTTGTGACTATTTTAATACCAGACTGGTATTCGATGAGAAAGTGCTGCAAAATATCAGGTTCCCGAAAACAGCGTTGTCATTCAGAACATGGCCGGTTCAGCTCCGATTACATGGTTCGAAAAAGAAGGTAGAGTCATTGTTTCGATGCCCGGAGTACCTCACGAGATGAAAAAAGTTATGAGTGATGAGATCATACCCCGTCTGCAGAAACACTTTAAAACGCCTGTAATAATTCATAAAACTGTGTCGTCTGATGCTTTGAAGCTTGAATTTGCTATGAACCAGCAGATAGAAACATTAAATCATATATTGGGTGAAAGTATTTTTTCATACGAAGACAAACCGATAGAAAAAATTATTTTTGAAAAACTGGAAAATTCGGGGCTGACAGTCTCGACAGCTGAAAGTTGTACAGGAGGGAATATCGCTCACCGGTTGACATTGATTCCGGGTGTTTCGGAATGCTTCAAAGGTTCGGTGGTAGCGTATCACAACGATGTGAAAATTAAAGCACTGGGTGTCTCGTCCGATGATCTGATGCAGCATGGAGCAGTGAGCAGGGAAGTGGCAGAACAAATGGCAGAAGGTGTAAGGAAATTAACTCAGGCTGACCTGGCCGTATCAACAACCGGTATTGCTGGCCCGTCCGGAGGAACAGAAGAAAAACCTGTAGGCAGAATCTGGATAGCTGCATGTTCAAAAGAGCGTATAATAAGCCGTTGTTTCACTTTCGGAAACCTTAGCCGCGAGAACTTTATTGAGCGGAGTACGATGGCAGCATTCATGATACTCAACGAGCTTATTTGAAATTTATTTTTGAAATCAATTTGGTGTTTATTTGTCTGATAATAAGTTTGTTGAGTATGTGTATGTAATTTTCTATCAGAAAATTTGAAATATAAACAGAAAAAATTTGTGTGAAAGAAAAAAAATCAATACTTTTGCACACTGTTTTTGAGAAAAAATATAGAAAAAAATTAAAGAGATACAGCGATGTCAAAGATTTGTCAAATTACCGGTAAAAAAGCAATGGGTGGATGCAATGTATCACACTCAAAACGTCATACCAAACGTACTTTTGATGTGAATTTGTTCACCAAAAAATTCTATTGGGTTGAACAGGATATGTGGATCAGCCTCAAGATTTCGGCTGCCGGATTACGCACCATCAATAAAATTGGTCTGGATGCTGCCATTAAGGGTGCAGCTAAAAAGGGGTATTTATACGTTTAATAAAAGGGGGAAACCAAAATGGCTAAAAAATCAAAAGAAGCAAGAGTTCAGGTAATTCTGGAATGCACAGAACATAAAGAAAGCGGTATGCCGGGTACTTCTCGTTATATTACCACAAAAAACAGGAAAAACACCCCGGGTCGTATGGAATTGAAGAAATACAATCCCATTCTGAAAAAAATGACTATTCACAAAGAAATTAAATAATAAAGCGATATGGCAAAGAAAGCGGTTGCAAGTATGCAAAGTGGTGAAGGTCGTACCTACTCCAAGGTGATTAAAATGGTTAAGTCGCCTAAAACCGGTGCATATACCTTTCAGGAAGAAATGGTGCACAACGAAAAAGTAAAAGATTTTATTGCAAAATAAGTATGTGAATTATTTGCAATCTATTTATAAAGAAAAGTCCTTTCATCCAAAATGAAGGGACTTTTTTTTTGAACTTGACCCGAAATTATTTATTTTTGTAAAATTATACGTACCTTTGGTACAAAATGTATTCGGGAAATCTGCACTTCGGCATTATGCTGAAATTCTGCTGATTTCCGGTTGTTTTAATTTGTTTTCCAGGGGAAAAAAATGACTGAAAATTATGGGACTATTCGGACTATTTAATAAGGAAAAAAAGGAAACGCTCAATCAAGGTTTGTCTAAAACAAAAGAAAGTGTTTTTTCAAAACTTACAAGGGCAATTGCCGGCAAATCGAAAGTGGATGATGAGGTGCTCGATAACCTCGAAGAAGTGCTCGTAACTTCCGATGTCGGCGTAGAGACTACTTTGCGTATCATCGAAAGGATTGAATCACGGGTGAGTAAAGATAAGTTCCTGAATACTTCTGAACTGAACAACATTCTGAAGGAAGAAATTGCAGGATTGCTTTCGGAAAACAACTCCGGTCAGGCAACTGATTTTGACGATGCACTTCCGGCAACACCCTACGTGATAATGGTGGTAGGTGTGAACGGTGTGGGTAAAACCACAACAATCGGAAAACTGGCTTATCAATTCAAAAAAGCAGGCAAAAATGTATATCTGGGCGCTGCCGATACGTTTCGCGCTGCGGCTGTGGAGCAACTTGTTATCTGGGGCGAAAGGGTGGGAGTACCTGTTGTCAAGCAGAAAATGGGTGCCGACCCGGCTTCAGTAGCTTATGATACCATTGCCTCGGCCAAAGCAAATAATGCTGACGTTGTAATCATTGATACCGCAGGACGACTGCACAATAAAATAAACCTGATGAATGAGCTTACCAAAATACGTAATGTGATGCAGAAATTAATACCCGAAGCACCTCACGAAATATTGCTGGTACTTGATGGTTCAACCGGACAGAATGCTTATGAACAAGCCCGGCAATTTACAAAAGCTACCGATGTGAATGCACTTGCAGTTACAAAACTGGATGGTACAGCCAAAGGCGGAGTAGTTATTGGTATTTCCGATCAATTCAAAATTCCGGTAAAATACATCGGACTTGGCGAAAAAATGACCGATTTGCAGGTGTTTGATAAAGAACAATTTGTAGCATCCTTATTTGAATAAGGATTAATGCATATCCATCATGAAAAAATCCATACTGACTTTTCTGATTTTAATTGCTTTCAGCTGTCTTAGTTTTGCTCAGAAAAATTTTAAATTATTATCCCCGGATGGTAAAATAACAGCGGAAGTAACCATCGGGAAAACAATAGAGTATTCGGTTAGTCATCAGGAAGATTTATTGCTGGAGAAATCGCCGGTTTCAGTGCGTTTAACCGACGGAACCACATTCGGCGAAAATCCAAGGCTGATAAAAGCAACCAAAAGAACAGTGAATGACGTGATTGAAACTCTCGTATATAAGAAAAATAAAATTTCAGATAATTTCAATGAACTTAATTTGAGTTTCAAAGGAGGTTATAATCTCGTTTTCAGGACATATAACGACGGAGTTGCTTACCGTTTTAGTGCAGGACTTAACAAACCATTTCAGGTGGAAAACGAGCAGGCAGTATTCAATTTTGCAGGTAATCCGAAAGTTTATGTAGCCTATGTGGATGATTCCAATGGACGAAAAGATACTTTTGAAAAACAGTTCAACAATTCGTTCGAAAATCAGTATCAATACATACCACTCGCTGAATGGAATCCCAAACGACTGGCTTTTTTGCCATTGGTTATTGAAAGCAAAAACGGGAAGAAGATCTGTATTACCGAATCCGACTTGCTGAACTATCCGGGCATGTATCTGAATGGCTCGGGTGCTAATTCACTGCGGGGAATATTTGCACCTTACCCCAAAGAAGTAGAACAGGGAGGTCATAACAGGCTTCAGGGTCTGGTAAAGTCTCGTGAAGCTTACATTGCTGGTTGCGACGCTAAAACTGATTTTCCCTGGCGAATATTGATTGTAGCCCAGAAAGATTACGAACTGGCTAACAACGATATGGTTTATAAGCTGGCTTCTCCGTCTAAACTGACAGATACCTCCTGGATTAAACCCGGAAAAGTAGCCTGGGACTGGTGGAACGACTGGAATATTAAAAATGTGGATTTTCAGGCGGGTATTAATAACGACACGTATAAATATTACATTGATTTTGCATCGAAATATGGTATTGAATACGTAATACTGGATGAAGGCTGGGCGGTTAATCTCCAGGCCGATTTATTTCAGGTGGTTCCCGAAATTGATCTGAAAGAGCTTGTCGCTTATGCAAAATCAAAGAATGTCGATTTAATTCTTTGGGCAGGTTACTACGCGTTCAACAAAGATATCGAAGGTATTTGCAAACATTATTCCGATATGGGTATTAAAGGTTTTAAAGTCGATTTTATGGACAGGGACGATCAGCATATGGTCGACTTTTATCATCGTGCAGCTCAGGTAGCTGCCAAATATCATATGTTACTGGATTTTCACGGAGCATTCAAACCTAATGGTTTGCAACGTACTTACCCGAATGTGATCAATTTTGAAGGAGTATTCGGACTTGAGCAGATGAAATGGGTGCCGTCTTCTGTCGATCAGGTTACCTACGATGTTACCATTCCGTTTATCCGTATGGTTGCAGGTCCGCTTGATTATACACAGGGTGCGATGCGCAATGCGAATAAAAATAATTTCAGAGCCGTTTATACCTAACCTATGAGTCAGGGAACACGTTGCCGGCAGTTAGCCGAATATGTGATTTTTGAATCGCCGCTCAATATGCTTTGCGATAATCCGTCGAACTATCTGGCTGAACCTGAGTGCACAAAATTTATTGCTGAAATTCCTACGGTTTGGGACGAAACAGTGTCGCTGAACGGTGAAATAGCAAAATACATTACCATGGCACGCCGGAAAGGTGATGTCTGGTATTTTGGCTCCATGACCAACTGGGATACCCGAAAACTCGATCTTGACTTGTCGTTTCTTGGAGAAGGTAAATATAAGGCGGAAATCTTCAGGGATGGAAAAAATGCGAATCGCTCCGCCAGCGATTATGCTAAAGTAGTTGCCGAAATTCCTGCCGATAGAAAAATGAGTATTACAATGGCTTCCGGTGGAGGACTTGTGATGAAAATAACGAAAGAATAACGATTAATGCTATGAAAAACTGCCCGAATTGTAAAGCTGAGATGGAGGATAACTTCGACGTATGCTGGCAATGTAATTTCAGCATCAGCGAAAATAAAGTGATTGAATTTGAAGAAACTACCGTAAGTGCAAAAAAGATAAATTGTCTTAGATGTGATGTTCAGATGATGCTTTCGGGGAATTATAAGTTTCATGAAGGAACTAAATTCGGAATATTTGGAAATTTATTGGAAGCATTTGTGAACAGGGAATCGTTTGATTTGTATGTTTGTCCTAAATGCGGTAAAGTAGAATTTTTTTCACCACAAGTATAAAAAAATTGTTATAAACGCACAACACAGACAATTCTGTCGATAAAAAATAAGTATTACAATGGCTTGCGGAGGAGGATTTGTGATGAAAATAACGAAAAAATAATATTTCCGTTTTGAAAAATAATACAGTAGATATAATAACTCTTGGCTGTTCGAAAAATCTGGTGGACAGCGAGCAACTAATGCGACAGTTTGAAGTGTTAGGTTATAAGGTGCGTCATGATGCAGCTGATCCCGATGGTGAAGTTGTAATTGTGAATACCTGCGGATTTATCGGCGATGCAAAGGAAGAAAGCATCAATACCATTTTGCAGCTGGCTGAACGCAAAAAAGAACTACAGAATAAACTCTTTGTAATGGGATGTTTGTCAGAACGTTATCTGAAGGAACTTCAGCTCGAAATTCCCGAAGTTGATAAATTCTACGGAAAATTCAACTATACGGATATTTTGAAAGAGCTCGGGCGGGAATATCGTGCTGATCTGAGGCTCGAACGTTCGCTGACAACGCCTCCTCATTTTGCTTACATTAAAATATCGGAAGGCTGCAACCGTATGTGCTCCTATTGTGCCATTCCGATTATTACAGGCCGGCATCGATCCCGACCGATGGAAGATATTGAGCAGGAAGTGAAAATGCTTGTTGACAAAGGAGTGAAAGAATTTCAGATTATTGCACAGGATTTATCCTATTATGGCATTGACAGGTATAAGGAACCAAGACTAGCCGAACTGACCCGAAGAATCTCGGATATTGAAGGAGTGGAATGGATACGGTTGCATTATGCTTATCCGGCTCATTTTCCTTACGATGTTCTCCAGGTGATGCGCGAACGCGATAATGTTTGTAATTATCTCGATATTGCGTTACAGCATGTGAGTGATAATATGCTGAAAAAAATGCAGCGTCGTTTTACGTCGGCGCAAACTTACGAATTGATTGAACGTTTACGGGCTGAGGTTTCGGGTATTCATCTGCGCACAACCATGATGGTTGGGCATCCGGGCGAAACAGAAGAAGATTTTGAGGAACTGAAAAAATTTGTCCGGTGGGCGCGTTTCGAACGTTTGGGCGCATTTGCCTATTCGCACGAAGAAGGAACCTATGCTTATAAAAATTATGAAGATCACATTCCTGATGAGGTGAAGCAACGACGTTTGGATGAACTGATGGAAATTCAGCGCGAAATTGCCGCGGAAATCAATGAAACAAAAATCGGACTAACGATGAAAGTAATCATTGACCGTAAAGAAGAAGAATACTACGTTGGCCGGACTGAGTTTGATTCACCCGAGGTGGATCCTGAAGTGTTAATACCGATTACAACAACCGGGGTAAGAGTTGGAGATTTTTATCAGGCGAGAATTAAAAGTGCGACTGATTTTGAGCTGTTTGCCTGATCTGTATAATGTTTTTTTAATTTGTAATTAACAAGATAACGTTTTTCATTCCTTTTTTTAGAAGTTCTAACATCTATCATCATGAATAACAAAGAATTAATTTCAAGTCTGGCATTGAAAATGAATCTTCCGAAGACGGAAATCAATAACATGCTTCAGATTTTTACCCAAACCTGCATCGAACAGTTGAAAGAGGATAATACTGTTGCATTTCAGGGTTTTGGTTCACTTGAAGTTCGAAAAAAAGACGAACGCCTGTCTGTTCATCCGGTAACAAAAATCCGTACACTTATACCACCAAAGCTGGTTGTGTGCTTCAAACAGAGCAATGTACTGAAAGAAAAACTTAATTCACAGCCAGATCATGAGTAAAGAAAAAATATCGATGCAGGAAATGATTGATTTGATGGTTAAGAACAAAAATATTACCAAAAAATTATCCGAAGAGTTTATCAGACAGCTGCTTACAACCATTGAGGATACTCTGGTGGAAGGTGACAGTGTGAAAATTTCAGGTTTGGGTACTTTCAAACCACAATGGAACGAACCGCGCAAAAGTGTGGATGTGAACACAGGTAAAGAAATTGTAATTGATGGATATTATAAAGCAACTTTTACTCCCGATACAGAACTGAAGAATCTTATTAATGAGCCTTTTGCCCATCTCGAGGCTGTTGAAATCAACGAAAAAAAACCAGAAGAAAATGTAACTGAGGAAGAAACTGATAATTTCAAACCGGCAACGGAACCGATGCGTGTATTCGAAGAACAGGCAGAGGAAATTAAGGGAATACTGAATGAATTGGGTGCTTTGAAAACCAGAAAAGCGGCAGAAGACAGAAAAGCGGAAACTGAAGAAGAAATCAACGAAACAGAAGTAAA
>JAFNAU010000281.1 GCA_017860335.1 Bacteroidota bacterium | reverse complement strand
AAAAACATTGAAACGGTTTTTTGCAGAGACAGCCACATCAGCGCTCAACTCCTTAAAAGGGATATTCCTTACACCCAAAATCCTGACGATTTTGAAACCATGAAAGCTGCAGTTACACAGTGTGAATTCCTCATTGCCCGAACAGGCAGTGTGGTGGCCTCTTCAGCCGGAGAATCCGGACGTCAGCTTATTTCTTATCCACCTGTTCATATTGTTTTGGCTGGTATCAATCAGTTGGTCAGCTATCCGAAAGATGCCTATGACACCATACAGAAAAAGTATATTAACAACCTTCCTTCACAAATCACAACAATAACAGGGCCCAGCAGGACTTCCGATATAGAAAAAACGCTTGTTTTGGGCGCTCACGGACCGAAAGAATTTATTGTTTTGCTTTGCAATGATGAATCTTTTAATAACTTTGCAATATAAATCCGGCTACGGGGAAAAACCTGTATATCCGTAATGATGCAAAATAAAGGTGTATGAATAATTTCGTAAAACGAACCATCAGCGGGGGCATTTTTGTTACCATAATTGTATGTTCCATTTTACTGTCACCCTATACTTTTGCAATGGTTTTTGCAGTATTCACAGCGCTTGGCGTTCACGAATTCCATAAGCTGACCAACTCTGCGGAAACTCAGGTAAACAAAGTCGTAGCTATAGTTGGCGCGGTTCTTTTGTTTACATGCTCATTTATCTACGCCTCCGGCAAGTACCAGTATCCGATATTTTCATTCTACGGATTTTATATCCTGGCCGTTCTGATTGCGGAATTGTACCGGAAAAAACATAATCCGGTGAACAACTGGGCTTATTTTATTTTCGGACAAATTTTCATTGCATTACCCTTCTCATTACTCAGTTTCATTTTATACATCAGTGATTATCAGCCCATCATACTACTTGCAGTTTTTATTTCCATCTGGGTTAATGATACCGGAGCATATGTAACCGGAATGTTACTGGGCAAACATAAACTTTTCGAACGGATTTCCCCAAAAAAAACCTGGGAAGGTTTCATCGGCGGAGCCGTTTTTGCTTTATTATCGGGCTATATATTTTCACTTTTAATACCAGAACTCAGTCTTATTCAATGGCTCATATTTTCCGAAATCGTCGTTATCTTCGGCACCTTTGGCGACTTGTCTGAATCGCTGCTTAAACGCACTGAACAAGTAAAAGATTCAGGTAATATTATACCCGGACATGGTGGACTTCTTGACCGGTTTGACAGTATGCTGATGGCGGCGCCTGTAATATTTATCTGGTTGAGTTTTATTTTATAAGCTGATAATAAAATACTTTTTATAAACTGAACACTAATACAGCATTGGTATGGAAACTTATAATTTTGATGATATACGCTCGTACAATACAGAAGAAATACCGGCTGCCATGGAGCGTCTGTGCAACCAGAAACCTTTCATGAAGGTAGTGAGTACACTTTTCCCGCTTATGCCGAAAGAACAGCTGAAACAGAAGATGCTGAGTTTCACCTCATCCACCGAGCTTCAACTTCAGATGGTATATCCCTTTCTGCAATACCTGGAAGCCAACATGACCACCGGTATCAGCCTGACGGGACTGGGAAACATCGACATCGAAAAAAAATATCTGTACATTTCCAATCATCGAGATATTATATTGGATTCTGCTCTTTTATGTGCAAAATTCATTGAGAAAAAAATTGATACCGTAGAAATAGCCATCGGTGATAACCTCTTGGTATATCCATGGATTGAAGATTTAGTTAGAGTAAACAGAAGTTTTATTGTACAACGCGGACTGAATGCCCGGCAGGTACTGGAAAGTTCGAAACGCCTTTCGGCTTATCTGCGTCATACACTAAACGAGAGAAAGAATTCAATCTGGATAGCACAGCGCGAAGGCCGGGCCAAAGACTCCAACGATCTGACTCAGGAAAGCCTGTTGAAAATGTTTAATCTTGCTGGCGCATCCGGCTCGTTTACCGATAATCTGAAAGAGTTGAACATCTGCCCGGTGAGTATCTCTTACGAATTTGATCCGTGCGATTATCTGAAAGCCAGAGAATTCCAGCTTAAACGTGATAATCCGGAGTACAAAAAAACGCCCGAGGACGATCTGATCAATATGCAAACCGGAGTGATGGGCTACAAAGGTAAAGTGGTGTATCATATTTCCGGATGCATCAACGACAGTCTGGATATTATTGCCCGGGATACACAAAACAGAAACGAACAGATAGAAAAGGCAACGCAATTAATTGACTATCATATACATAAAAATTTCACCATGACAGCAAACAATAAAATAGCCTATGATGAGATTTATGGAGATAAAGATTATGCAAAAGATTATACTACTGCCGAAAAAATAAGTTTTGAGGAATATCTGGATAAACAAATCCGGAAAATTGACCTTGAAAACAAAGATCGCGATTTCCTGCGCATGAAGATGCTCGAAATGTATGCCAATCCGCTAAAAAACTATTTAAAAGCCAACGGTCTGTAAATAGCCGCTCGTAACATATAAAAGGTTCAAAAAGTCAATGCTTTCTGAACCTTTTTTGTTTTTTTATAGAGAA
>JAFNAU010000280.1 GCA_017860335.1 Bacteroidota bacterium | reverse complement strand
AACGATTAAACTCTGAACGTTCGACACAAATAAGGCTGCATAAAAATCTTGAAATATACAATGCTCTGAATAGCCTGAAAAATGCTCAATTCTTATTTTGTTCTTCAATTCATCGTAAAACATTTCTACTCGGTAATTCAACCCGAACCAACCGAACCTCTTTGAATGTATTTTTCGAATACGGTTTATCAGAAAGTTTTATATTCTTACCTGGTTGCATCCGAACGACATCTGACTGTAGCCCACGCTGGTGAAACTCTCGGGTGACGTTACTAAAATCAGCCTTAACTCTTATCAGGAAATCTACCCCTTTTTCAAAATGCTCATAAATCAAATTGAAAGAAGGATAACCCCTATCATAAATAATCAAGTCGTTAGCTTTTGCAAAAGCCAGATGATTCAAAGCTAAAACATTTTCTCCTGTTGACAGGGGTGATAAAACACCATCTATGGCAAACCGGTTCAAAACATCATATAATACCGATATTCTTGCTTGTACAACCCCTGTTTCAGATTGGTTTTTGGCCTTGCCATAAATACTTTCCAACTCGTTAGTATCAGGTAAAACTAATCTTGACCCATCAACAGCTAATAATCTAAATCCATTCCAAAGCTTTACAGATTCATCATTATCTGTATAAAACTCTTCAATCAAACTATCCGAAAGAGATTTGAAAACCTCCGGTTTTATCTTTTTACGATACTGGACAAAAGCACTCTTTGTGAAACAACTTATTTCGCTACCTTTGAGGTTGCATCCTATAAAACGAATAAAGTTGTCTATCTCTACAGAAAGGCTTTTTGTAAGAAAATTTATTATAAAGACAATAGCACTACGAAAAGAAAGCTTCCTGTTTCTTGTAAAATTATTTAATGACATTTTGAACTGCAAAACTATTTCTTGCGAAAATACTCTATTTTTTATCTGATTTAAAATAGTTTCCGGTGTTTTTTTTCATGATAATAACTAATTGATTCTGAAACAAATATACGAAAAATAACTTACATACACAAGTGCTTTCGACTGATAATCAAGCAATTATATCACTAACTCAATGACATTGGGGGGGCGGCAGCGGGGGGAGAAAAACGAGTAAAGAATTCCAAATCCGACAAATAGTAAATAGCTAAATTGTAAAATCATAAATATCTTCGTTTTTTTTTACTAAATCACGGCACAATTTATGTACTGGCCAAACGGAACCATTCAATAAAAAGAATATGAGAAAATCTGCACTACTTTTAATCATCGGCTTATCCGTTTTTCTGATAAACGCGCCATCCAGAACAGTTAGAAGTCTGAAGGAGATAAAAGTCTCTAAAATTGGATGGAGAGTGGATTCCACGCTCAAATTGCCCGACAGCAAACACGAAATAGGACTGGTGGTTTTTACTGACGACAACCATATACATCGCACTACGGGAATGTTGAAAGGAAAACTGCGTTGGGACAACTTTGTGGTAGATGCTCCGGGAGCTACTATTAAAAATGGGAAACTCACCATTCAGCGCACTTTACCTGAAGAATATCCGGCGTTTATCCCCCTGAGTTTTTACTCGGTTTACGAACCCGAAAATGTTTTCCACGATACCATCCGGATGAATTACGAAACAGGCATAGAACTCTTTCCACTCAATGCTTTCAGGAAAATACCCGGAGCGGTGGTAAAATTCGGAATGGATATCGCTTACGATAATGGCGAGCACAAAACATATAACGATATAAGACGTATCGACGATTTAGAAAAGGATTTTCATGTGCTGACCCGCGGAGCAACATTCAAGAAATCCGAATTCAAAATCAGCGATGATATTTTTGATATTCCCCAACATAGGGCCGGAATTGTCATTGAAACGCGCAGAGATCCGGATATTTATGGTATGCTGGAAGTGTTGCTCGATTATAAAGGCAATTACAGAATGAGCGCCAATGGTTGGATGGGATCCGGTGGATTTTCAGGTAGCAGTGGTTCGTCGGGAGGTACCGGACAACACGGACAACACGGACAGGATGGTGAACCCGGCAAATACGGTGAAAACGGCTCTAATCTGGATGTGTTTGTTGATGCCTATTACGACAGTATTCTGGCTCAACCGCTCGTAAAAGTGTATATTGGAAATCCCGATTCAAAAAAAGCTTCCCATTATCTGATTAATCCTAACGGTAGCAATATGTATATCTCAGCACAGGGAGGTGATGGCGGCTCGGGTGGAAACGGCGGTAGTGGTGGTAGTGGTGGAAAAGGAGCTACGGGAGAGACTTATCAGGTAGAAATAAAAGATATTGTTATCAGCAAGGATACTGCAGGACACGAAATCAGGAAGGAAGTCATCAGATATGAAACCCGTCAGCGAAGAGGTGGCGACGGAGGTTCAGGAGGTGATGGTGGTTGGGGAGGTCCCGGCGGTCCGGGTGGAAATGGTGGTTATATCATTGTTTCCTATACACAGGCAGCACAACCTTATCTTTCTCTTCTGAGTATTAATACACAGGGAGGTCGTGGAGGGAATGGTGGCGATGGTGGATCAGCCGGAAGTGGTGGTGAAGGTGGAACCGGAAATCCTAACGGAAGAAGTGGTAGAAACGGCAGATATGGTGCCGACGGACCTGATGGCTATCCCGGAAATAATGGACCCGTGGAATATAAAGAAGTCAGGGAAATTCCGTGGTAAGCGAAACAGTTCTTTGATGGGGTAATATATCTT
>JAFNAU010000007.1 GCA_017860335.1 Bacteroidota bacterium | reverse complement strand
GATTGAGAAATCAGTTCGTCGTTCCAGGAAAAAGTATAGGCTTTCGGAATGCTGGTTCCGGTTAAATCATCGTGGAACTGGTGCCAGATAAAACGTTTCCATGATTCATCAATTTCATCGGCAGGATAAGTACTTCCGGTAAGGCAGTTTGCCACCACGGCTGCTTTTTCCGATGCAACGGCAAGTTGCTCGTTTCTGCGGTTAAACCGTTTCATAGCTGCCTGAGAGGTATAACAGGCAATTCGGGATGGTTTTTAAACGGAAGATACTCCTTAAACAACTGGTCTGATGTTGCACTGATTATTTGAATATCACCATCTCCTTTTATTCCTTTTTCCAACGAAATTACCGACTTAATGGTAGGAGAACCACCCCTATCGCCGGTTCCATAGTACTTATAGGCAGTTTTATCGGGACTGCCATCAGCTAACTCCCGTATTTCTTTATCATTGCTAATAATTTGCGAGCCATCCAAGCCTTTCCATAAACCAGTATAAAACGGCAATTTAGAATTTCTCGTATTTTTATAAAAAGGATTGTGCCTCCATTGAAGTTTTTGTGTAGAAAAGCCAATGAGTCCGCAATGCGAAGCAATGGTCGGGAGAGCATACCCAAAACCGAAGCAATCAGGCAGAAAAATATCGGTCGATTGAATTCCGAACTCTTTCTGGTAAAATTCTTGTCCCAACAGGATATTCCGGAAAAAGGATTCGGGAGATGGAATATTGGGATCGGTTGCATCCCACGAGCTACCGCTGACATGCCAACGACCCTGACGAATATATTCCTTAACTCTTTTGTATTTTTCGGGATAATACTCCTTCATCCATTTGTATTTTATGCCACCTTCGAAATTAAACACATAATCCGGGTATTTTTCGAATAACAGGAAATTCCTGTCCATGGTATGGCGCACAAACTGGTTAATGGATGTCTGTACATCCCAGTTCCATTGAGTATCGAAATGTGCGTTGGAAACAAGGTAGGCTTTGTATGGCTTCTGAGCATTTGCCATTAATCCACCGAATAGAAAAATGAGTAATAATAATCTGGTTAATCCGGTACGTTTCATCTGATAAAATATTTTGACTTCTTTTTTTGTATTTCAGTAATAAATGTAATTGCTGTTGTTATCCCAATATGTACTTTTTTCAATGCGTATTAGAGTTCGTATAAGAACCAACATTCATTGCTGCTCCATACCAATAATTCAGATAAAGAATGGATCTTAGCAATGAAGTTGGCTACACACAAACAACTAACTGTTATTGTAATTTTCACAAGCAATACAATAATGAATTGCTTGTGAAAATAATGTTTGTTTAAATTATTAAAACCTGTGAGAAATTAATTAATTAAGATTGTCTTCGTAAACTCGTTTTGTCCTGCTTTAAGTTTTACCAGATAGGCGCCTTTCGCGAGGTTTGATAAGTTGATTTCCGTATTCGGTGATACGTTTAACTGACCGGCAACTTTTACACCTTGTAAATTAAACACTGTAAGGTCAGCATTTCCGGAGGCATTTATTCTGATAATTCCCTTTGTCGGATTTGGAGAAATGGAAAAACCAAAGTCATTTGCAGAAACAACCGCATCAGGGTTTTCAGGAACACGTGAAACCATATCGACAATTTCAATTACACCTATGTAATTACCTAAAGCATCAAAGTAGTGAAGATACGCGGTAGCAGATTCGGGAGTTACATCCATAGTTAACAGGTGATTCATCATACCGTTGTTGAAATTGGCCGGATTGGTTGCTTTATCTGTTCCAGAAATAATCTGATTGTAGATGGTTGGTCCTACAACACTGTCAACATCCATCGTGCTGCAGCCTCCCTGTGTGAAATATTGTACACCGTCAACAACAGCTCTTTCGTAACCGTTCATACGACTACCAAACACGGCAGTAACTCCATATTTTTTGCTCAAAAATGGAATATTTGTTTTTACAATATCTTGTTCTGCTTTTTGGCAACGTTCGTGGAACGGAGCATTATTGATTACAATAAAGCGGAACTTAACATTTTTTGAAACATCTGATTTCAGGAAAGTTTCAAGCCATCCGTTAAGAGCTAAATCGGCATCATAACGAGTAGGATCAATACATATAAATGCTGAATTTCCATGTACATAAGCATAACTGCCACTTACAGCTGAAGGATCGGAGTTGTACATAGTAGGTTGTTTTATATAGTTACGTATATAATCGGCCTCTGTTTTAGCATCGCGATTTCCTAAACTTCCGTAGAACGGTGTCTTTGCACCAACAATTCCTAATGTTGCTGGTATAAATACTTTCCGTAATTCAGTAGTATCATTTCCATTGAGGGTAAGATCGCCCGTGGTAATACAAAAATCAGGATTAAATGTATTTAACATATAATCAGCCATCTTAGAAAATGGATTCAGGTTATAACTATTACCCCAGATACCAACCGTAAACACAGCATCAGCACTTGTTGTGGCTGTTTTAACATTTTGAATCGCATTGGGTGTGCTGTTTGAAATGGCACGGAAATAATATTTAGTATCAGCCTGCAATGATTTAATCACCGCTTTTTGGATATAGGTGTTTGCAGATGTTAATGTAGCTTTTGCAATAACCTGACCACCACCTGTTGCGTCGGTATTCGGACCGTAGTTCACTTTATTACTACCATCTTTTAGAAAATCGCTTTCCCACATAACTGTAATAGAATCCGGTGTCACATTTTGAACATAAGGACTGCTTAAGAATGAGCATAGAGGGCGTACGGCCTGTGTATATCCACCTAAACTTTGAGCTTCATCTTTATTAAGCGCCTTATTGTACATCATTACTCGAGCTATGTCTATTTCGCCGTCTTCACCATCATTGTCAGCCGCGATCAAAAATGTACTTTTCAAGCCATATTTATCATCAACTGGCTGAACATAACCAGTCAAACCTTTAACACCATTCAAATAAACAGAGTATTCTGAACCATTATTAACAACGATTACCGCACGGTTCCATGTATTAGGTCTGATAGTCTGGCTGGTATATCCTGTAGCACTTACACCTATATTTCCTAATTTTCCAATGAAAACGCTGGCATCTTTGTTGTTTTCCGGAACTGTTTGCAAAAGTGAGTGCCAGATATTAATCTCGCTTACTCTAAAGTCGAACACAAAAGAGTAACTATTTGCGCAATTATTCGCGTTAAGAGGCAAACGGTTAACTCCCATAAAATTGCTGCCTGCACCAATATGAACAGCTCCGTCAGTAATGGTCGGGCCATTTACTGCTGATATCAAGGTTCCGTTTGCCTGCAAATCATCGCCTACGGTAGCCTGACCCAAATTACCGGGATTATCAAACCGCCAGTCGCCCACAAGACCTGCAACAGCATCAGTTACGGTAAACTCGAGACTTTTTGCAACATCATATGAGTCGTTGGAGTGGAAACAAATTTTGTAAGTACCCGGAGTTGAAACCCCCGAACTAAAGATTACCATTCCTGACTCAATGGCATTACTGCCGGCATCATGTGTGCCACTGGTATATGCCCATCCAAGATTATTCATATACCCGGGTACGATTTCTTGCTTATAAACAGCCAACCAGTCTTTTGCCGTCGTTGAACCAGTAAATTTAACTGTAATAGGTTCGCCTACCATGTAGCTGGTTCTAACCATAGTAAGTTGTTGTGCCTGAATATTTCCAAACATCAGGAGCAAAAAAGAAAAGAATAAAAGTTTCTTCATAATAATTAATGTGTTAAATTTAAACTAGAGAATTAAATTTTTTAAGATTAATAATGGTAATTATTTATTTTTTTTGATCAGTTTTATTGTCTGTGATTGATTACGAAAAATGACATTTAACATATAAATTCCCGTTGGGGCTTTCTCTATTTCAAAAGAAGAAGATTGATTGGCTAACAAATCCATTTTTTTACTTAAAATTTCCCGGCCAGTAAGGGATGAAACAGAAACCGAAATTTTCTCATTTTCGGAAGAAATCAGAGAAAACTGCCCCTTTGTCGGATTAGGAAAGACACGGATCTTTGCTGCCGGTTTATTTATGATACTAACAGCAGTTGGAGCAAATGAAAAGTTAATAGTAGCTGTTACTGCTTTATGATCCGATGGCCAGGGCATGGAAGACGCTTCAAAAATATCGTTACCATTGCCTTCAGCTGATGACAAATTCTTTACATAACAAGCTTTGGGTCCTACAAGCGAAGCTTCAGTGGCTGTAACACCTGTACCTTTATAAAAGATATAATCAATCCTGTCACGTTCGTCGCTTAAAGGGGCCCACGAGGTACTTCCTACTCCGGTGGCAACAGCTGGCCAGGTTATTCCCGGGTTCAATACCTCATCCGGATACACCTGCCGATAAGCATCTACAAATCCGTTGTTTTTCAATGTCTGCGTAGTATTCCATTCAAAAACAACACCATTATGATCGTAAAGATTAGCTTGTCTGGCAGTCCAATCCAGGCACGATGGTTCGTTAAAGTCACCAATCAAAAGAACCGGACGTGTTTCATTTTTTATATAATCAATAAAAGCAGCAATCTGCTCGTCTCTTCTTGAGGCTAAATTCTGAGACTCAATAGCCGCCAAATCAGTTTCCGGAGCAAATGGTGAGAATGCATTCCAACCTGCATATTTACCAGATCCTCCGCAGGCATATCCTCGAGGTAAATACGTTGAATAAAAAGTATAATCGAGGTGTGAAGGGCATACAACCAACGACGCTCCATTAACATTAACCGTAAATGGTACTGTTCTTTCGCCAACAATCGGGTCGGAAGAAATGATCGGATATTTACTGATAAGCGACACATCAGAACCCGTTACATATCCTCTGTAATAAGTTTTCCCAAGCGTGGCAAGTTCATTTACAATCTTTGTTGTCCAATCTCCAGAGCTATTGGTAACTTCTGAGAAACAAACCATATCAGGATTTACAACATTAATCACATCCCGAATATAAGTTAGTCCATTAGCTACTGAAGTTCCTTCGCGCCAGATATTAAATTGCATCACTTTCAAATTCACGGAAAGAGTTTGATTAGAAACTCTTATAAATCCTTTTTTTTGTGTCTGAAGAGTTCCGGAAGCACCTGTTGCACTGAGCGACACATCATAAATGCCCTCCGAATCATAAGTAACCGATGGATTTTTCTCTGTGCTACCCGAAGGTGTTCCTCCGGGGAAAGACCACAACCATGATGTAGGAGAATTCGCAGATTGATCGGTAAATTTCACCGTTCCACCGGGAACAATAAAAGTTGGAGTAGCGTTGAAAGCAGCTAATGCCACGGAATTTGATACCGTAAAACCGGCCGATTTCAAAACGGTGTAACCATCGTTGGATAAAAAACATACTTTATAGCTACCTTCTGTACTTAATCCATTCTGAAAAACAACAGAGCCGTTGGGTACTAAAGATGAACCCGATTTGGTTCCATCTGTATAATTCCAGTCGATGGAAGGAGAAGCCGAACCCGGAGTGGATGTTGAGGCATACAAACCAACCCAATCTTTGGCACTGGTTGCACCAGTGAAACAAACAGTAATAGCCTCTCCCACTTTATAAGTGGATTTATCTGTACTAACTGTTTGAGCCAAAAGTCTCACAACCAGAAATAATAATGTAAGGATAGAAATTGTGTGTTTCATGTGTTTTTTTGTGTCTTCATACCTGCCTGACATCCCCCAATCCTCTATAAAAGAGCGGGAAAAACCGGAGGAAGATATCTGATCATTTTAGCTTCACGTCGTTCTTACGTTCTGTTTTGTATTCGATACTTCCACCCTGACGAATGCTTTCCCAATCAATCCAGTAAGAAGTATATTTACGGTTATTGATTTTTACTGATTTTATAAATGCCGGTGATGACGAACCTCCTTTAATTTCCAGCATCTTACCCGAGAAATCTATTTTAATATTTTCAAATTGTGGTGTATTAATACTAAATCCGGCTACACCAGGTATCATGGGGTAAAGCCCCATTGAAGCAAAAACATACCAGGCTCCCATCGATCCTCCGTCGTCGTTTCCGGGCAGACCTCCTGGTTTGCTGGTATACATCTGATTAAGAATGCTATAAATAACCTCTGACGTTTTCTCGGGTTTATCTGTCCAGTTATAGATCCAGGGAACCTGAAAATCAGGTTCATTCCCTGCAGCAAAGTAATGATCATCGTATCCCGCATCCAACCTGACAAACAGGCTGTCAAGGCGTTTTGTCGCTGCTTCTTTGCCACCCATGGTGTCAATTAACGTTTTCAGGTCAAAAGGGACCATCCAGAAATAGTTTTCCTTTGTTGCTTCACGCCAATCATCATCCGGGTTTTTCCACGTCATATCATTCGTATCTCTTGAACGAAGCCAATTGGTTTGCGGATCATAGAGGTTTTTCCAGTTGCCCGCACGCTTCATAAAATAATCGGCATCTTTTTTATTGTTCATTGCCTGCAAGGCAAACTGACCGATGGCAAAATCGGCTGAAGCATATTCCAGACATAATGAAGCATTTTCAAATCCTTTTCGGATATAATTATGCAAACCGGGTCGTACTTCTACGTTTTGTGAATAGGTACCCGCTATCATGGCTCCACGTTTCATGTGCTTATAGGCAGTCTGTGCATCGAAGTCCCTGCCTCCGAAAGCATAAGTATTGGCAATTATAATCGGCATCGGATCTCCTTGCATAACCCCTGTTTCAATATTAGCCATCACCCAGCGGCCATATCCTCCGCCATGTTCAGCAAAGTCGACGACCGACTGCATCATATCCGAACTTTCTTTTGGAAAAAGCATGGCCAGCAACTGACACTGAGTACGGTAAGTATCCCAGCCACTATAGGTTGTGTAATAGTCCCTGCCTTTATCCATTTTGTGTTTGTTAAAATCCGAACCAATATACTCTCCGTTGCAATCGTTGAAAACATTGGGATGAATAATGGAATGATAAAAATGCGTATAGAATTGTGTGACACGATCAGAATTGCCCGACTGAACATGGATTTTACCCAGACACCGATTCCACTCTTTCTCCGCATCATTTTTCATCGTTTCAAAATCACGTCCTTTATTGTCCAGCCGGAGGTTTTCACGTGCATTCTCAATTGAGACATAAGAAATAGCTATTTTATATTCCAACTCTTTACTGTTCTCTGTGTTAAAAGTAAAATATGCTCCGGAGTTTCTTCCACTTATTTTTAACCGATCATCTCTCATGTCAGAGTTTATCCAGGTTCCACGCAGCTGAGGTTCACGGTTAAATTCGGCAGCAAAATAGACTTTGTAATCGGTCTGATAGCCACAAAACTCACCTCCTTCTGCATAGCCCTCACAAGTATAAAGAGATGTAATCTTGATTTGTGCATTTGAAACACTGGTTGAACTTGTTCCTGAGCCTATTATAACCGTTCCATTACTTGCATTTTCCGGAAACTTAAACCGGATAATACCGCTTCTTTTCGAAACTGTCGATTCGCATATTACCTTATCTTTCATTGTCATTGAGAGATATCCTGCATTAGAATTATTAATCGTTTCATACCGGGGATAGCCATTCATGTCATTCGGTGAATCCTGAAGATCACCAACCATCGCTAACACCGGAAAATTGCCCATATTGGGGCATCCGGCGCCTGATATCTGATTAACAACTATACCTTTATGAGCAGAAAAGAAAGAAGGTGTAAGCTGCATCATTCCAAACGGATATGCTGCGCCGACAAATGTAAAACCACATGCAAGTCCATTACCTTCTGTTCCAATACGTGTATCTACGAGTCGGGCGTAATTCACTTTCTCTTCAGCTGTGAGAGAAAAAGAGGATACAAAAACACTGGAAAACAATATTATTAAACCTTTTAAAAACTTCATCTTATTAAAATTTGCCTCCCCATTCTCAGTCTTTCTCATTATGAATCAACACAATTATTTATTGAAGAAAAAACGAATGCGAAATGAATTATATATTAAATTTGTTATAAACGATATTGAACTACCGATGTGTTTTTAAACAACTATTTCCATTGAGCCCAAAAACTTAATTCTCCAAGAAGAGCCATGTTACTTTGAGTGAAACTATCTAAAAACACAAACCTAATATACCTTATTTCGGGACGAGGGAATGGTGTATCGATCGAGAACATAATTCCTTTGGTTGCCGCCTGAATATCTTCGGTGGTAGATGGTTCACCCGTCTTTCGACCCGACGGTCGTATTACTTCAAATGTCTTATCATTTAGTTTGATCCAGCCTTCCAGCGGACTTGCATAATTTACGGTTGGCAACTTAGCTGCTCCATATACATCAAAATGGCGGATGCAATCATAGTTAAACACGTTTCCGTCTCCCAAGCGCTGCTGGAATAAAATACGTCCAATAGGTACAGTCTCGCCTAAATCGATACATAAATAGTGAGGATATCTTCCGTCCGCTCCGGTTTGAGCAAAGTTCCATTCCCCAACCACGTCATCCCATAAATTTTGCGGTCTGCCCATCCAAGAGAACCAGTCGTCGTTATCAACCACTTTAGGTTTTCCAACATATTTGAAATTGTTTTTATCCAGATATTCCTCTCTCCAAGGCTTATCTTCAAATTCCAACGTGCTGGATGTGTTACCAAATCTATCTCTTACAAATACTTGAAACTTATTGGTTTCATTAGGTAAACCTACCACCTGATAGATTCCCTGGGCTTGAGAGAAAACCCTTGCCTGATAAAAAATCATTTTTTTGGTAACAGTATCTTGTCTCAAAAAATAAATAGACAATTCTGATTGAGAAGGATTCTGATATTCAATTTTGAAGCCTCCAAAATCGGCTACAACTTTCAGGCTCTCACGCATGACTTTCACTGGAGATTCTTTGGGTACAATTGTTAAATGTACAGGCTGTGATTGATTATTGCTTTTGTCAACGCAGTACAAATCCACCAGATATTCTCTCTTATCAGGCAGTCCCTCTATGGTAAGCTCCGCCTTATATTGCGACGATACTACACTTTTTTTTACACCATCGACCATGTATTCTGCCATTACATAAGACAAGTCTTCATCAAGTGGCAGTGTATAACTGAACTTAGCCCCGCCGGGTATCGCAGTATAAGCAACACTCGTCATTGCTCCCGGAGCAGTAGTATCTTTAGGACCAAAAGGTTTCAAAAGATTCTCATCAGTGCAGGATAAAAGAAATACCACTGAACCTAATATTAGAATTAACTTTCTCATAAGAAATAGTGTTTCTGAAATTCCACATAAAACAGATCAAGAAAAATCTATATATTCGGAGTTTCTTTTCATAGGAGAACATTTTTGTATCGCTGACAATTGAGTTCTCCTATGAAAGTTTGTAACCTAACCTTATTTAGTTTGGATAATATAAGACATTCCGAGGGCTTTGAAATTTAATTCTCTGATACAGAATGCACGATTACCAGAATTTACTCCATCACCATAATAAAAACCGCCTTCATTACCAAAGTACTGAACGTCAGGCACCGGCACTACATCAGGAGTTAGCACGCTCATTACCCTGAACATAATATAACGTGGTTTGAAGGTATGGTTAACTTCGGTAAGAGTACACTTGCTTGTTTGAGGATTTGAGCGTGGACTGCCATATTTAAACCATCCGTTACCCACCTTTTTCCATTTACGTTTAAGAGCCTCTGTCTCGAAGGTTGGAGACTGGCTTGAAGCCATAATATAATAGCCGGTGGAACCATACATTCCATCATCCAGAGATTCGCGTCCCCAAACCTGAAATTTCACAACATCCCATCCGGGATAATCCATACGTCCAACAATCGAAGCTCCGGATAAATAGGCTTTGACACCCAAATCGAAGCAAAAATGCCCGGGAGCGCTGACATTCAGCCCCCAACATTCTGAGGCTGCATTATCAAATAGAGCTGCCACTCCTTTTGCACCATAAGCAGTACCGGGGTCATCATTTTTTGTCAATGTCATTGGGACAATTCTCGATCTATCAACATCATTATCAACAATAGTTTGAGAAGCTGTTTGTATTACATCGGTCAATACCAAAGTATCTACACCCATTTTTTCGGAAGGCAAAATATAGGTTGTAACCTTCATGTTGAGATTATTATACCCTCCCCAATTTGGAACGGAAAACTGTCCTCCCGTTCCATTAATTTCAATCGTTTTTTCAGCATCGTTATCGCCCTGGTAGGTCAGTTTAAATTTCACTGCCATTTTAGAAGTTGACATGGAAAAATGTGCGACATTATCATCATCGACATTGATTGACGAAACAGCTATTTTGGGTTGGATTCTTATATATTCATCACCGTAAGAGAACCCGTGGCATTCGACTGTCAACGATTTATTTCCCCATTCATCCATATTATAGATATAAAAATCATAATCATCTTCTTTAAGACCTTCGATAGGCATACGGGTGTAACTGCCTGAAATATAATCTTTAATGGTAAATGTTTTTTCGCCTGTTTGACCTTGATAACCAACCCATTTCACTATACATTGAGTTGCTGTACGCAAATAAGTGTTTTTCGCTACAATGATTGCCCTGCCATGCCCTCCAAGCGCTACGACAGAATCCATTTTACCCACATAGGTTGTTTCACCCAGATCCAAAAATTTACGTTGTGTGTCTGTAATATCCGAACATGCGGCAACTATCAATAAAACAGCTAATAAGCTAAGCCATTTTTTCTTTTTTATAATATTATATTTTGTCATATCTGTCTATTTAATTTATTTCCATTGTCCCCAAAAACTTACTTCAGATAAGTAAATCGAGATTTGACCGTCAAACGCATCTAAGAACACAAAACGCACATACCTAACGGCAGGATGAGGAAACGGCTTGTCAATGGTAAACATGATTCCCTTAAAAGCGGCTTCCGTATCCTCGGTAGTATTGGGTTCGCCGGGTTTACGTCCCGAAGGGCGAACGACTTCAAATGTTTTGTCGTTCAATTTTGTCCATCCTTCCAAAGGACTGGCATAATTTACGGCAGGCAATTTTGCAGCTCCATACACATCAAAGTGTTTTGGACAAGCTCCTCCAAATACGCCACGTTGTTGTAATAAAATACGCCCAATAGGTACAGTATCGCCTAAGTCAATACAGAAATAATGCGGGAATTTTCCCTCCGGGCCGGTAGATGCAAAATTCCAGTCTCCAACCACATCATCCCAAAGCACCTGTGGACGTCCGCTCCAGGAATACCAGTCGTCATTATCAACCACTTGTGGTTTTCCAATATACTTGAAATTGTTCTTCTTTACATATTCTTCTCTCCATGGCTTATCTTCAAACTCCAATGTGGAGGAAGTATTGCCAAATCTGTCCCTGACAAACACTCCAAATTTGTTCTTTTCGTTAGGTAAACCTACGACCTGATAGATTCCCTTCGCTTGAGAGAAAACTCTCGCCTGATAAAAAATCAATTTTCCCGAAACACTATCTTTTCGCAGGAAATAGATAGACAATTCCGATTGTGACGGATTTTGATAATCAATTTTGAAGCCTCCAAAATCGACATTAACTTTCAAACTGGCAAACATCACATTTACCGGAGGTTCTTCAGGACAAATTGTAATATGTACGGGCTGAGACTGATTGTTGTTTTTATCTATACTATATAAGTCCACCTCATAATTTTTCTTCTCGGGAAGTCCTTCTATCGTAAGATTTGTATTGTATTGCGAGGAAACAACACTTTTCATTTCGCCATTGACAGTGTATTCTGCTTTTACATACGACAAATCCGGATCAAGCGGCAATACATAGTTTATCTTTGCACCGCCCGGAATAGCCGTATAAGAAACTTTTGTCAAAACGTCCGGGGCTGAAGTATCTTTAGGACCGAAAGGTTTCAATAGATTTTCTTCCGAACAGGCAAAAAGAAAAATAACAACACCCAGTAATAAAACTATTCTTTTCATATATTTATATTTGTTTTATAGGATTAGAAATTACCAACCTAAATTTTGTACCAATTTATGATTTGAATCAATCGATTTTTGACGAATAGGCCAGAAGTAATCTTTTCGAGCAAATTTTCGCTGATAAATATACGTTTCCAAATAATAGTCACTTTCTGCGGTTCCTTCCGTATTCCATCCGCGAATAGGTTTATTTAGATATTCTGAGGCTTTCATCCAGCGTTTCAGATCCCAGTACCGTTGTCCTTCAAATGCTAACTCCACCATTCTTTCGTTACGAATAATGTCTCTCATACCTTCTTTGGTTGTTGGTTTAGCAGGATTGGAACTGTATTTTGCCCATGTCTGAACCAGACTTCCCGTTTCGGTGTCTAATCCGGCTTTAGTTCGTATCGGTTGGATGTATTGATAGACTTCAGCGTCCGGCTGCGGTTTTGATTCGTTCAATGCTTCGGCGCACATCAGATAAAGATCGGATAAACGGATGACAGGGAAGAAATAGATTACTTCACCAATATTGTCGGTAGAATTTATGATCCATTCTCTATTCCATGGAATAAGTTTTTTGCAAGTATAACCTGTAACAGAATACATCGTATTCTTAGCGCCTGCAAAATCATTGGCTTTTGAGTGAATTACATAGCTATTACGATCATCGGATATTTCTTTAGAATAATATCGTCCCTGGTCAAAACCTAAGTAAGCGTAAAATCTGGGTTCTCTATTTGTATTATAATAGGGCACTCTGATAGTAGTATCGGAATTGAAATAAAGACGATCTTTCACAGGCACGCGAATCAAACTAAAGCGGTTAGAGTAATTATAAGTTTTATCTTCCTCAATCGGAATTCCGTTTTCGGTATAGAATTGATCTACTACATTCATAGTAGCTCCGTGAAGATTATTAAACCCTAATGGACGGGCGCTTATTTGCATAGCGTACAGCGGACAAGACGCATAATAAATCATACGTTGAACATCCTGGCGTTGTCCCCAGATTAACTCGGGATTGTCAACATTTTCCGTAATCTGTCCGCGTAAGTTTAACTCAAGCTGTGTTGTGTCAGAGATGTCATCTAAACTATTTGCCTTCTTATCAAAGGTATAGAAATTTATAGAAGCATTGTGAGCTGCTTCAATAGCTGCTTTACAAGCTTCTGCGGCAACTTGCCATTTTTTTTCGGAGTAAACAGGGTTAATAAAAGGCTCGCCTTTCGAATTCACGAAGCTACTAAATTCAGTATTTCCGTTGAAAATCGGGCTTGCCGCTAAGACCAGCACCTTTGCTTTAATAGCTAACGCAATCGGAAGATTAATGCGCCCTAATTCTGCGCGACGAGCTACATAAGCAGTTTGCAGACCATTGCTCTTAATGGCGTCATCAAGTACTGCTACTATTTCACTTACTACCTGATCTACCGGTTCTCTTTCACGCTGAACTTGTTCCGGAGATAAGGAAATATCAAGATTTTCGCCCATAAACGGTATAGGACCGTACATCTGAAGTAGATAATAATGGTAATAGGCTTTCAATACTTTTGCCTCAGCTTTCCATTGCGCTCTTTCATCAGGCATCATATCGGGCACTTCATCTATCTTATCAATGAATGTGTTGCAGTTTCTTATCCCTGCCCAAAGGCTTTTAATTCTTGTTTGTTCATTCCCATCTCCAAACTTTTGATCTAAGTTTGAATAATCTCCTCCATCCCAGTAATTTAACAATGGATCAGTTTTATTTAGTTCTCCTTTAGCAATTAATACGGTGCTTTTATTCCTGTAATAATAAAAGTTTGGATCAACAAACTCCGGATTCCAGTTTTCATCACCACATAAGAGTGCCGGATTTTGGAATACGTTCGCTGCTCTTGGAATATAATCGTAGCAGGTATATAGCATTTTGAACGCATTCGCACGTGTATCGAACACTTGTTGAACACTGGGAATGTTATCCGGTACAATGTCTAAATAATCAGAGCAAGAGGCGCAAATAAAAATCAAAAGCGCAAATATCGTTGAATATATTATTTTTTTCATGATTCTAAATATTAAAAGTTTAAGCTTAAACCAAGGTTAAAAATTCGTTGGATTGGATAGTTTAATCCACTGCCTCCCATTTCCACATCCCATAATTTAAAGCTGTTAAGACTAAGTAAATTCATACCACTACAATATAAACGCAACTGTTGTATATTCGCTTTTTTTGTTAGTTTTTCAGGCACTGTATATCCAATTTCTACTGATTTTAAGCGGAGATAACTTCCATCTCGTAACCACCAGGTACTTGACTGTTCGTTATTTGGCCTTGAAGTATCCGATAAACGTGGCCACAAAGCGTAGCAATTTCGGTTTGTTTCCGACCAGTGATCGTCTGCCCAGGCTTTCAGTAAGGAGTGATTGCCAATAAATGGTGCCGTTCCTAATTTACCACTTCCCCAATCTACATTGGCAGTAGGATCCATTAAAAATGAAACCCGCGCTGCTCCTTGCATAAAAAAGTTAATATCAATACCATAGAAGCCGAATGAGGCACCAAATCCACCTTCAATCTGAGGAACATTGGAATAGCCAATAGGAACTACGTCGTGCGAATCAATGATACCATCTTTATTAATATCTTTATATTTAATATCTCCGGGCATTACAGGAATATCATTCACTTTATCAAATGTTTGAGTTGGTGAGTTTGCAATATCTGTTTCATCGATAAACAAACGTTCTGCAATAAGTCCTTTTTGTTGTCCTAAATAAGTTCCTTCTGTTTTTAACCAATACATTTCTGCCGGAACCATTTCCTCAAAAGAAGTATATTTGCTGACTGCATACGTAAAGGTCATATTGGTTCTTAACCACACATTTTTATTAAAACTATGGTTTTCGGTAAGCGTAGATTCAAATCCATAGGATTTTGCAGCACCAACATTAGCGCGGACATCCGCCGGGGCAAAACCTTCTGCTGCAGGAAAATCTGATAATCCCATAGTTGTAGGAATGGCAGTTCGGTTGATAAGGATACAAGTTCTTCGTTCGTTAAACCAGTCGAACTGAAAATCAAGTTCTTTAAACAAACCCAATTCAAGTCCAAGATTCGTCTTTGCTGCTTTTTCCCAGGTTATACTTGTATTTGCAAAACGGTTAAATGAAATACCGGAGGAATTACCGCCTCCCGATTCTCCAAAATCATTGCCAAGGCCTTTATCCATTGATACCCTGTCCAGATAGAAAAAGCGGTCGTTAGCATCACCGATAGCATCATTACCCACCAAACCATAAGTGGCTTTCAATTTCAAATTTGAAATAATACTGGATTTTTTCCAGAACTTTTCATTGGAAAGAATCCATCCAGCTCCAAAGGATGGGAAAAAACCAAATTGGTGGTTTTTTGCAAAACGTTCAGCTCCGTTGTATCCAAAGTTTGCTTCCGTAAAATATCTATGATCATAGCCATACGTAAAACGACCTGAAACACCGATATTTCTCGTAGGAAGAGAAAGTTGTAGATCATTACCGAAATCGGAAGTAACTACTTCTCTGAGTGTACCTACCAACATGGCTGAGAAGTCATGTTTTTCATTAAATGTTTTTTCGTAATTGATGGCATATTCACCATAAACTGTTGAATAAACATTTTTTGCCTTATCATTACCTGAGAAACCTAACGACTCATTTCCTACTGAAAAATTACCCAACTTAAAGTATCCGGTAATCGGGTTGTAGGTACTCATTGTATAATAGTACGGCGTGTAAGACCGGTTAATGGAATAAACGGACTGACGGGTGGTACTTGCCATGAAACGGGTAAATAAGCCCTTTGTAATAAAATCAAGTTTTTGTCTTAACTCTATCTGAGCCACCAAATTGGTTTGAGTTGACTGCTGATAACCCTTCACCATATCGGCATAAGGATTGATAAAACTGTAAGAAGGTGTTCCTCCAAACAGTATGTGTTTGGTGTTCAGATTAATTTCATCGGGTTGATAATAGGCCGGAAAATCAACGGGATTGGACAACATTACGCGTTGATACATTTGATTCCCCGTGTACATAGGACCGCTTGCATCGCGGAAGTTGGCGTTAAATTTAATGGAACCCATTGTGGTGGGGGTAAATTCAATATCGGTATTCGAACGAAGATTTACGTTTTTGATGCTGATATTGTTGTTAAAATTATTGCGTTTATCCACTTTCAGAATTCCATTATCGTTGGTAAGCGAACCGGCAACGTAATATTTCACCATTTTGCCACCTCCGCTTAAGTTCATATTGAAACGATCATTTTCTGCAACATTTTTAAACAGTAACTTTAACCAATCGTTTGCAGGGTAATAATATGGGTTTATACCCGATTCTACTCCTGCAATTTGCTCGTCACTATACCGGCGGGTGTAGTCAGGATGACGTGTTACAATGGCTTCATTGTTAAGTCTCATATAAGTCAACGGATCGGCAAAATCAACAGTGCGGGTAGGCTGACTGGTCGATTTTTCGTAGCGGAAGTTTAACTTTGTCCTTCCTTCCAAACCCATTTTAGTAGTCACCAAGATAACCCCATTAGCTCCGCGTGATCCATAAAGTGAGGTAGCAGTTGCATCCTTCATGATAGAGAAACTCTGAATATCGTCAACAGACAAACGGGCTAAATCATTGGAAGATAGCTCCATATTGTCAATTAAAATCAGCGGTCCTCTTGAAAAATTATTGAATGTGGCTACACCACGCACGAAGAATTGTGCATTATCTGCACCCGGTTCACCGGAGGTTTGCATAGTAATTAAACCGGCAATACGTCCACCTAAAGCAGTTGTCAGGTTACTGGTAGGGACGCGCAGGTCTGCCGGTCTTACAGTGGATACTGAAGCTACAACACTTTCTTTTTTCTGTTTACCAAAAGCTACAATCGTAACTTCATCCAGTGTCTTCAGCGCCTCATCCAGGGTTATTTTAAGGTCCTCAGGTCCTGTTACTTTTACAGTCTTGGTTTCATAACCCATAAAACTAATCTCCAGTACATCTCCAATCGCAGTATTTATGGTGAAAAAACCATTTTTATCAGTGGCAACTCCGGTTTTTGGATTTGACCGGGCTACAACTTTGGCGCCAAGAATAGCTTCTGACTTGTCTCGTACGACACCTTTTACTACTATATTCTGCGCAGATATCTCTCCTGAACACAATGCAGAAAACAACATAAGTAAAACGGCAAAAGCATATCGTTTTTTTTGTATTAATTTACTCATTGAAAATTTGATTGACGTAACTAAAAAAATAATTAATGTTTCATTCTATTTGATATGCAGTTTTAACTACATATTTTGTGATGAAAAGAAGAAATCTTAAGTCGGCTTGTGTTTCATGAATTTGATATTTTATTAAGATTAAACTGAATTATATGTGTCGTTTTTAATTTCCGCTGAATTTAAATTTTTACACAGCTTTTCCCGTTATGGAAATATTCATAAAAGAAATTACGTTGGCAAATCTTATAATAAACTTGACACAAAGTAAAATTTACAGAATTAAAAATCGGGTTAAAATGGGATTAATTTATTCTGCAATCTTATTAATCCACAGGCTTTTTAAACATTCAGACAATTTGAGCAGGTCTGCACTTCATTCTTAAACGCGAAAACAATTTATTCGTTCTACGGAATTGAATTAATTGCAGATGACATAAACTCTTTGTTACTTTGACGGAATGCATTCAGGTGACCGGGTATTATGCAGCTTTACACTGCTTCGTAAAATCGGATTAGGTATGGAGAAACGCACACAATAAAATATTTAATTATAGGAGAACAGCACTATTGCTCATAGTGACATTCTCCTATAAAAATTTAAAGATCTAAATGCTGCATTTATTGAATGACATAAGTCACACCGGTGGCTTTCAAACTTAATTCTCTAATGCAAAAAGCATGATTTTTAGTATTTACACCATCGCCTTTATAAAAGCCACCTTCTAATCCAAAATATTGATCAGCAGGAGCCGGTACAATATCAGGAGTTAGAACACTCATAACTCGAAGCATTCAACTTCAGTCAATTCACACTGACTGGTTTGTGGATTTACGCGTGGTTTGGCATATTTGAACAAGCCATTACCAATTTTCTTCCAGTTACGTGTGGTGAAGCTTTTATAAAAAATTTCAAATAAATATTATTATCGTAATTCAACCTTTTTTGCATCACTAAAATCATCATATAAAGGCTGAAGAGATTTTGTTTGCGAAAAATCTTCTTTAACGGCTGTGATTGCAAAGATTCTAATAAATTTATTTTCCGGCAATTTAATGCTATTCACATTTTCCGGCAAATCAATTCTATATTTAAAAATATAGCTGTATTCGTATGTTTTATTTTTAGACGGATAAGCATAATGCCTATGAGATGAGAACCAAGCAATGTTGTCTTTCTTAACATAAGGAGACTTAATAGATTTTACCGTTACGTCATCTTGTTCAAATTCACGATTATAATGTTGTCCAATATATCCGGACCAATACTGAACAGGCAAAGCAACTTCTTTTCCTCCTACAACAAAATTTCCAACAGTTTCTTTTGTAGCTGCTGCCAAAATATAAATGGAATTATAGCGTCCTTCGGGCAATTGTATTTCCTGACCTTTACATGTTAAAGCATTTTTTTCTTCATCTACTTTGCTTCCTATTTTAAATGCGATATCATTATTGAATAGTGTATCCGAAATCAACTCGGCTGGAATACTTAGTCGTCCGTCCATGTTTCCGTCATCTCTGTTAGCATCGTAACCCATTAACTTCGTAGGCATCGACAATGTTCATTGGGAATTTTACATGTATATTTTGAGCATTTTTACCTAAAAGTTCGTTTACTCGTATAACATAATAATCAGAATGTTCCATTTTCTTAAGTGCCATTAATCCAACTTGAGAAGAACTAATCTTAACCAAAGAGATATATTTTCCGGAATTTCCTTGATGTTTATCTGCTGAAAAAGCCAACATTGGTTGATTAAATGATTGTCCCTGCCATGGCGTTAATGCTTTTTTCCAATCACCGGCGTGAGCATAAATTCCATATTTAAATTCATGAATTCCCCAATCCTGAGATTTCTGAACTACAAAGTTATTTTTAACTTCCGGAGTGAACAAAAGAGTTAAACGAATTGTATTTGCATCAGGTTTATCTGAGCCGAATTTACAGTCTTCCAGAATAGAGACACCGAATTTCCCGGATTTATCTGTTTGATCAAACCACTTTCTGGAAGGTACTTCAAATTT
>JAFNAU010000095.1 GCA_017860335.1 Bacteroidota bacterium | reverse complement strand
TAAATATACTTTAGCTATATTAAAGGCGCATTATCAGAACGGAAGATCATCCTCACCTGCCCCCATTACGGGTGGTTCTGCTGATGTCTGAACTGCTGCAGCCGGAGCCGCCCCGCCGTTAACTTCAGTTTGTTCGGGACGTTTTCCCAAAAGCTGAATAGTTTCGGCATAAATCTCAGTTGTATAACGTTTTACTCCGTCTTTTTCCCACGAGCGGGTTTGAATTTTTCCTTCCACATAGACCTGAGTGCCTTTGTGAACATATTTTTCAACGATTTCAGCCAGATTTCTCCAGGCTACAACATTGTGCCATTCTGTACGGTCCGGTACCTGAGTACCATTCTGCATGGTGTAACCGCGTTCGGTTGTTGCAAGCGTAAAATTGGCAACTGCGACATTTTTTTCAAGATAGCGTACTTCGGGTTCTTTTCCCACATTTCCTACTAAAATTGCTTTGTTGATTGACATAATTAAAAAAATTAGAGTTAATGTTTTGTTTTACAGTTAAAATACGTCTTGCTTTTTTTACAAATTAGCCCTTATTATTCAGCAACTTTTCAATGTGAATATAAACAAACGGAAATTTCTCAAAAAACAATAACGCAAATATACATGTTTTTTTTAACCTTTAATTTTTTTTTAAAAAAAAGTCATTCATTTTCAATTGCCAGCACCAGAAACAGTAGAACAGCTATATTCAGAAGAATAAAAAAATAATAATTCAGTTATTCAACGCATCAAACCAAAATAAAAATTGTATTTTTGTAAGTCATATATTTAAAACAAAATCAACTATGAGACTTATCATTGAACCTGATTATCAGAACGTTTCGAAATGGGCTGCAAATTACATCGCGTCAAAAATTCTGGCGGCTCAACCTACACAAGAAAGACCATTTGTACTGGGCTTACCTACCGGCTCTTCACCTCTTGGAGTATATAAACATCTGATTGAACTGAACAAACAGGGGGTGCTGTCGTTCAAAAACGTCATTACCTTCAATATGGACGAGTATGTGGGTTTACCTCAGGATCACGAACAAAGTTACTACACTTTTATGTGGTCCAATTTCTTCAGCCACATCGATATCTTGTCCGAAAATGTACATATTCTCAATGGCAACGCAGAAAATCTGGAAGCCGAATGTGCTGCTTATGAAGCTAAAATGAAAGAAGTGGGAGGTATTGATCTGTTCCTGGGAGGTATTGGCCCGGATGGACACATTGCTTTCAACGAACCGGCTTCATCGCTTCAGTCGCGCACCCGTCAGAAAACGCTGACCACCGACACCATGATTGCCAATTCACGTTTCTTTGATAACGATGTGAATAAAGTGCCGAAAACAGCCCTTACTGTTGGTGTGGGCACTGTACTGGATGCCAAAGAGGTGCTGATAATTGTTAACGGATACAACAAAGCCCGTGCACTGCGTCACGCTGTAGAAGAACCAATCAATCATATGTGGACTATCAGCGCCCTGCAAATACATCCGAAAGGTATCATTGTATGCGATTACGATGCATGTGCCGAACTGAAAATGGGCACATACAAGTACTTCCTCGATATCGAAAAAGACAAACTGGATCCAAACACAATCCTGTAAAGAATAAAAGCTAAAAGAAAATGCCATTCACAACCCCGTGAATGGCACTCTTTTTTGGTATAACATGAAGCCGAATAATCTGAAAACCACTAATTACACAAAGACAGCCCGTTTTTCATTCGCATAATAACAAATAAACAAAAACAAGCTGTTGATAAATTACACAATCTCGTCACAATGAACGCAAAAATTCCCGGTATATAAAAGCTGATTAATACAATAAGCAGCTTTTCGGGAATAAAAAATTACATTTCAAAACAAATACACCGCTCATTGCGGTACAATTCCTCCTCTGTGGACAAGTCCGGCTTTGCTGATTTTACAGATTACAATATGCTGCTTTGTAAAGCTACTGAAGCTTAAACTTACGATTCATCAATCGTCCATTTTATTGCTACCATTTGCCTTGCCGACACGAAGGATTCTCGCGAGAGCGGCGCTGCATTCTACAAATTATCATATTTCCGATATGTACATTTTCTATTCTGAAATGCACAATATATAAACTAACCGGAAAAATCCGACCATTAAAAGTGAATAATAGGGTACCTTCAAAGACTCTGACATCCACTTCACAGCCTATTCCCACGATTATTCATCTGACCGGTTACCAGTAGTAAAAAAGGTTCACTGCCTGTCCGGTTTGAAGATGTAAAGCTCACCTCCAATCCAAAGCAGACATATGATAATTATTATTAAATACGCACCGGTTATCCTTAAAAACAGTACAAAACTGATTTGCTTCAATTAAAGTTTTTTTGTACGTTTGCACATTCAAAAGAATGAATTAAAACACCCGGATATTATGTCAGAATTAGTAGGTCGCATTTCGCAAATCATCGGGCCAGTAGTGGACGTTGCATTTGATTTATCGGCAAAAGAGGAAATTAAACTACCGGCTATTCACGATGCTCTGAGCATTGATCGTGGTGACGGCAGGGAATTGATTGTTGAAATACAGCAACACATCGGTGAAAATACAGTACGTACAGTAGCCATGGACTCGACAGATGGTCTGAGGCGGGGATTACCCGTGATAGCGAAAGGGCAACCCATCACCATGCCCGTAGGTGAACAGGTAAAAGGAAGGCTGATGAATGTTATCGGGGAATCGATCGACGGCATGAAGTCGCTCGACCGCAAAGGTGCATATCCTATTCACCGCGAACCGCCTAAATTCGAAGATCTCTCCACTACAACCGAAGTACTTTTCACCGGTATAAAAGTGATTGACCTGATTGAGCCCTACGCAAAGGGGGGTAAAATCGGATTGTTCGGTGGTGCCGGAGTGGGTAAAACCGTACTTATCCAGGAGTTGATCAATAATATAGCCAAAGGCCACAGCGGATTCTCGGTGTTTGCCGGTGTAGGTGAACGTACCCGCGAAGGAAACGACTTGCTGCGCGAAATGATTGAATCGGGTGTAATCCGATATGGTGAAGAATTTAAAAAAAGTATGGAAGAAGGCAACTGGGATTTGAGCAAGATAGATTATGATGAAGTTGCCAAATCGCAGGCTACACTGGTATTCGGACAAATGAACGAACCTCCCGGAGCCCGTTCGTCGGTTGCACTTTCGGGACTTACAGTAGCCGAATCGTTCCGCGACGGTGTTGGTGAAAACAAAAAAGGAAACGATATTCTGTTTTTTATCGATAATATATTCCGTTTTACTCAAGCAGGTTCCGAGGTATCAGCTTTATTAGGACGTATGCCATCTGCTGTAGGTTATCAGCCGACACTCTCCACCGAGATGGGAACGATGCAGGAACGCATCACCTCTACAAAATATGGTTCTATCACTTCGGTACAGGCTGTGTACGTGCCTGCTGATGACCTTACCGACCCAGCCCCTGCAACCACATTCTCTCACCTGGATGCTACAACCGTATTGAGCCGTAAAATTTCAGAATTAGGTATCTTCCCGGCTGTTGACCCGCTTGATTCAACTTCACGTATTCTGGATCCGCTGGTAGTTGGTGAAGATCATTACAACACCGCACAACGCGTAAAACAGATATTGCAGCGTAACAAGGAATTGCAAGATATTATCTCCATCCTGGGTATGGAAGAATTATCGGAAGAAGACCGTATAACGGTGAACCGCGCCCGAAAAGTACAGCGTTTCCTGTCACAGCCATTTTATATGGCCACCCAGTTTAGCGGTGTTCCCGGCGTAATGGTACCCATCGCGGAAACTATCCGCGGTTTCAAAATGATACTCGACGGAGAAATGGATGAATACCCCGAAATGGCTTTCCTCAACGTAGGAACCATTGACGATGCTATTGCCAAAGGTAAAAAACTGCTGGATCAGGCGAAAAAATAATAAGAGCCAGGACAAGAAGACATAAGACAGAAGAACCAGGAACAAGAACAACATGAAACTTGATATTGTAACCCCCGAAGAAATTTATTTTTCAGGCGATGTAACATCTGTAACACTGCCAGGCACAAATGGTTCGTTCTCCCTTCTGCAGAATCACGCTCCGTTTATTTCGTCACTGGGTAAGGGCAAGGTGGTGTACGTATCAGGAGGTGTGAGTAAAGAGTTCAGGGTGAAAGGCGGATTTGTAGAAATGAGCAACAACGTGATTACGGTTTGTCTGGAAGTTATTGAGTAGAAGCTAATGGAAAAGAGCAGAAATAAATTTATCCTTATTCTTACGGCAGTAATTCTGATTACTGGTTTCGGACTGAAATATCTGACGGAAGATGTAATGCCTCAGTTTAAGGTTTCTGCATTCACATTGATACCGGTATTTTTTTACATCATCGGTCTTGCATTGATTTATGTACTTACCGGTATCAACCCAGCGGAAAGCAAAAAACTCGTAAATAAATATATGCTGCTCCGGGTGATAAAGGTTTTGACAAGCCTGGCTTTTCTTTTGATTTTCTGGCTGATAAATAAGGCGGAGATAAAAAATTTCGCGTTGCTCTTTATTGTTTTTTATATGATTTACCTGATATTTGAGACCTGGATGTATTTACAGGTAGAGAAAATGATGAAGAAAAATGCGGGTGTAAAAAACGACTTAACTGAAAAAACTGAATGAAAAGACTACATAAAATATTTTCACTGCTCACAGTCGTTCTTCTGGTTAATGCTACTGCTTTGAGAGCGAATGAACCTTCGGCAGTTAATGCAACTGAGCATCAGGCAGAAGAATCCGGTGAACTGAACGTAAAGGAATTGATACTGGAACACCTGGGAGATACTTACGAATGGCATATTACCACCATCGGAGAGAAACATATCTCTGTCCCCCTGCCGGTGATACTTTACAGCAAAACCACAGGGTGGAATTTGTTTATGTCATCTGCATTTCATCACGGCCACGAAAGTCACAACGGCTTCTACATTGCACAGGAAGGTAATCTTAAGGGAAAAATAGTTGAAAAAAACGCAACCGGTGAGGAAATCCGTCCGCTTGATATATCGCTGACCAAAAATGCGGCTTCGTTGCTCATCAGTGCGGTAGTTCTTATTGTTATCATCCTGCTGATTGCCCGTTCGTACAAGCGCAATCCGCTTGAAGCTAAAAAAGGATTTGTCGGCATGATGGAAATGTTTATCCTTTCTGTGTACGACGGCATCATCAAACCCGCTGTTGGTAAGGATTATAAAAAGTTTGCTCCTTACCTGCTCACCGTATTTTTCTTTATCTTCACCAACAACTTATTGGGACTGATACCTATATTCCCAGGTGGTGCGAATGTGACCGGAAACATTGCCATTACCTTAGTTCTGGCAGTATGTACATTTCTCATCGTTAATATTACCGGTACAAAGGAATATTATAAGGAAATTTTCTGGCCAGATGTCCCTATGTGGCTGAAGGTTCCGATACCTATTATGCCCGCCATTGAAATAATCGGAGTGTTCACCAAACCATTTGCACTCATGATTCGTCTCTTTGCCAACATTCTGGCGGGGCACTCCATCGTATTGGGACTGGTTTGTCTGATATTCGTTACAGTAAGTCTGGGTACACCTACAAATGCATCAATGACGGTGGTTTCGGTAATATTCACCATTTTTATCGACTTTGTCGAATTGCTGGTGGCTTACATTCAGGCTTATGTGTTTACTATGCTTTCGGCGGTATTTATCGGTCTCTCACATATTGAGCCACACCATCACAAAGAAGTTGCTTAATAAAAAGTTTAAAGTTTGAAGTTTGAAGTTTGGAAGAAACTTTACTTTTGAGATTTCGCTAAAAAATCATAGTTTAGATTAAGATATTGTATATAAAAATATAAACCATTAAAAAATAAAAATTATGTTACTTTCATTATTATTACAAGCAGCCGGTGTAGCCGGTTTAGGAACATTAGGTTCGGCAGTTGGTGCAGGTCTTGCAGCTATCGGAGCAGGTTTAGGCATTGGAAAAATCGGTAGTTCAGCGATGGAAGGAATTGCTCGTCAGCCCGAAGCAGCCGGTGACATCCGTATCAATATGATTATCTCTGCTGCTTTGATTGAAGGGGTAGCCCTCTTTGCTGTAGTAGTTTGTGGTTTCATTCTCAAATAAAAAATAAACTATGTCGTTACTAACACCTGAATTGGGACTGTTGTTCTGGATGCTTGTTGCATTTGGTGTCGTTGTCTTTGTGCTGGTCGTATTCGGTTTTCCGATCATCCTCAATGGTGTGGAAAAGCGCAAGAACTACATCGACGAATCGCTGCTGATTGCCAAACAAGCCCGTGAAGAACTCTCAAGAGTGAAAGCCGACAGCGAATCCTTAATCAACGAAACCCGCAAGGAACAAGCGAAAATTATGGCCGAAGCTGCTAAATCACGCGATCTGATCGTTGATGGTGCTAAAGAAAAAGCCATTGAAGAAGCGGCAAAAATCCTCGAAGGCGCGCGTCATCAGATTGCGCTCGAAAAAGAGGATGCAATCCGTCAGATACGCAGAGAAGTTGCATCGCTTTCGGTGGATATTGCTGAAAAAGTGCTCCGGGAAAGACTGGACAAAAAGAATTCACAAATGGATATGATTGACCGTCTGCTGGACGAAATCAACATACCAAAATCATAGATTGCCAGATTGTAACTCGTAACTCGTAACTTAAAAAAATTAATGAATACAGGATTAATTTCACTGCGATACGCTACAGCCTTACTTGACTTTGCCAGGGAAACAAACTCTATGGAAAAAGTGTACGGTGAAGCCAAACTCCTGACGCTCATGTTTATGAAAATGAGTGAACTGGCAATTGTGCTTGACAATCCCGTATTACCGACAGCAGAGAAACGTCAGTTGATGCTCAATGCTGCCGGCGGAAAAACCAGCAAAACATTTGAAAAATTCACAGATCTGCTGCTGAGAAATAACCGCGAGTCCCAGATCAGAAATATCATGTTGAGTTTTATCGATTTGTACCGGAAGCAGAAAAATATCCGTTACGGCAAACTCACTACCGCTTCCGCGGTGGATGAAGTTACCGGGGAGCGTCTCATGGCGTTGGTGACTGATAACGTTGGAGGAACTCTGGAGCTGGAAAAGGTAATTGATCCTGCCATTATGGGAGGATTTATACTCGAAGTGGAGGATGTACGCTGGGATGCAAGCATCT
>JAFNAU010000279.1 GCA_017860335.1 Bacteroidota bacterium | reverse complement strand
CTCATCAACACCCTCAGCGCTTCCTATATCTTCAATTACAAAACCAGCCTTACTTTCAGAATGAGACATTACTGGTCGGGAGTGGGTAATAAAGAATTTTTCCTGTTGAATGATGATGGCACCCTCAATGCATATCCGGATTTTTCACAGAATATGGATCAAAACTACAATGCATTTACCATCGATATGATATTCAGGTGGATATTTGCTCCAGGTTCCGAACTTTCGCTTGCCTGGAAAACCAATTCATACGACAATCATAATGAGGTGATTTATAATTATCAGGATAACCTGATCAAATCATGGCTCAACCAGAAGAACAGTATATCGCTGAAAGTATTGTACTTTATAGATTATAACAGACTTAGGAAAAAGAAAATATAATGAATTACTTAAAAGAAAATTATTGTGGAAGTAAAAATTGAAAAATCCTGGAAACAAAGATTATCGCCTGAGTTTGAAAAACCTTATTTTATAGCCCTTACTGAGTTTGTGCGCGCCGAATACCGCACTAAACAGATTTTTCCGCCTGCAAAACTTATTTTCAATGCATTCGACAGTTGCCCTTTCGATAAGGTGGAAGTGGTTATCATCGGTCAGGACCCTTACCACGAACCGGGTCAGGCTCATGGATTATGTTTTTCAGTTAACGATGAGATCGATATTCCACCCTCACTGGTCAATATCTTTAAGGAAATAGAACGCAGTCTGGGTAAACCCATCCCAGCATCAGGAAACCTCACACGCTGGGCACAGCAGGGTGTCCTTCTGCTGAATGCGACCCTTACAGTGCAAAATCATCGGGCAGGTTCACATCAGGGGAAAGGCTGGGAGACTTTTACCGATGCAGCCATCCGGACACTGGCCGCTGAAAGGGAAAATCTCGTCTTCCTGCTTTGGGGCAACTACGCGCAACAAAAAGGAGCCTTTATTGATTCTTCGAAGCATCTGGTTCTCAAATCCGTTCATCCTTCGCCGTTGTCGGCTTACCGCGGGTTTATCGGCAACAACCATTTTGTACAGGCCAATAATTATCTGAAAGAGCACGGGAAGAAGGAAATTGAATGGTAGATTCACGTTTGATGTTTGATATTTCGGGTTTCAGGTTTGATGTTTGACACCCTCAAATTCCAAGATTATTAGAGTCAGGAACCAGGACAATTATAACTAATAATTCATCATTCATAAATCATCCCTCATCAATTGCCGCTTTTGCCAGAATTAAAAAAAATATTATCTTTCGCAAAATATTAAAATACCTGAAAGTATGAAATGGATTAACCGAAATGACGATGAGTCGAATTTTGAAGACCGCAGGGGCAGATCGACTGGAAAAAGACTGGCAGCCGGTGGCGGTATAGGCACAATTATTATTCTTGCTCTCTATTTGTTTACCGGGCAGGATTTTTCGTCGGTGGCAGATATGTTTACAGGCGGAGAAGCTCAGACCGAAACCGTAGACCCGTCACGTGTCGGGGAAAACGAAGACCTGAAGGTTTTCTCGCTCGGAGTGTTCAACAGCGCCAATGATGTCTGGACCAAGATATTTAATGAACAAATGCAGTTGGAATACCGCAAACCGACTTTTGTGACATTTACCGATCAGACCATGTCGGAATGCGGTGGTGCAAGTGGAGCTACCGGACCTTTTTACTGCCCCGGCGACGAAAAGGTGTATATTGATTTATCGTTTTTTCATGAACTGGCTACCCGGTTTAAGGCTCCCGGCGACCTGGCAATGGCCTATGTAACAGCTCACGAGGTTGGCCATCATGTACAGAAACTGCTTGGGCTAACTGATAAAATGCAACAATACCGGGGACGGATTTCGGAGGAGGAGTATAATCAGCTTTCGGTAAGGCTGGAATTGCAGGCTGATTTCTATGCCGGACTTTGGGCGCGATATGCCGAAGCCATGAACATTATCAAACTGGAGGAGGGCGATATTGAATCAGCCCTCGGAGCCGCCAACGCGGTGGGCGATGATACCATTCAGAAACAGGCTCAGGGTTATACCGTACCCGATTCATTCACTCACGGCACTTCGGCACAACGGATGCGCTGGTTTATGAAAGGTTATCAGACGGGTGACTACAAGCAGGGCGATACCTTCAATGCTGAAACATTGTAAGAGCCAGGACTATTAGAGCCAGGAACCAAGACGATTAGAAACAGGAGCAAATAACTATTAACTAATCACTAATCACATAAATTTCAAATTCCACGGTTCGTTTTTCGCGGTTGCTTTGGAAAGCGAGTTCGATAATTCGGATTATGTTTCGGGCTTCTTCGGGTTTTACGGCTAGTTGGGATTTACTGTCGATTGCATCGCGCAGATTGATGAAAAACTCGCGGTAATCACCGTTCTCACTTTCTACCGCGGCTTCCATTTTCACACCTTCAAATTGGGCAATCAGTTTTCATCAATTGATATACGAAAATATTACTGCCAAAGCCACTTTCCTGTTGTAAAAAAAACAGAGACAAAAATGAATTTGTCTCTGCAATTCTGATTTAGGGTATTTTTTTCTCTACTGCAAAAATATTTTATTTCTTTGCTTCATTTCCTTTTGGCTTTTCCTCTATAGCTTCATCCGTTTTCACTTCAATTTTTTCTTTTA
>JAFNAU010000094.1 GCA_017860335.1 Bacteroidota bacterium | reverse complement strand
GATTATATCCATTTTTATTTTGTTATTGACGTGTGGACATATTTACTCTACACAGCGTGATACTACTTATTGGGAGTGTAAATCATTAAATACACGTCAGATAGCTAATTTCACAGCACTAGGTAATTGTTATGGATATGTGCGTTATTTTTATCCAAATCCAAATTTGGGGAAGCTTGATTGGGTGAAATTTTTAATGTACGCTGTAAATAAAGTCGATGCTGTTAAAACAGATGAAGAACTAAAAGTAACTTTAAATGAGTTGAGTTGTTTCTGCCATTATGCCCCTCCATCACGTTTGCTGATGACACGCTACGGTCTGTTTCTAAAATAAAACCTCCTTTTTATGCTATAAAGCATAAAGGTATTGGTAGTTATTCGAATATTTTTAATGGAAAAAACTACACGCCAATTACTTTATTTACTGATGAATTAAACTATGATAGCTTGTATTGTTACAACCAAAACGAAAAGTTTCGATAGATTAACCAAGCTCATCGATAAAGTTGATGAGGGGGGTATAAATACGCTGGATTTTTTATTTAATCGTAAAAAAGCAATAACTACTACAAAGTTTTTGTATCATAAATTCGATTACCGAATAGCTGACTTAATGATAAGGTATAATTTTATTCAACATTTTTACGGCTATTATGATGAAGACGGACTTGCAAAAACCGGAGAAAGCCACTTTAAAACCACTCTGAACATCATTGCCCAAACAAATAATCTCCATAACTATTATTACAATTTATGTAACTATACATCCATCGTCAAGGATCAACATTTGTCTTTATGGCGGTCAATTGACATTGGACTTTCATGGCTCCCAATGCATTTACCTATGTCATATCCTGATATTGTTTATGAATTTGTAAAAGATACTTGTTATATAAAAAATGTAGGAGAAAACTATAAAAGCAAAATAGCCAAAGGAGATATTATTGTGTCAATCAACAATCAACCTGTACAATCTTTGGTTCGACAAAAGTTGTTGATGAACGCTTATTCTACAGAAGAGGCAGGATTACGACGAATAGCTCTCAAGGGGAAATTACTCGAGACAGACAATCGTGATTCAATTATTAAAATAGCCCTTAAAAACCAGTCGAACCAAACATACGAAGTAGATTTACAAACAAATCTATTCAAAGCACCTCTTGAAAAGGGGAAGTGTTTCTTGAAAAAATTCGATGACGGATCATATTATATTAACTTATGTTCTGATACATGCACTTATATACGTTTTAAAAAGCATATCCCTGATTTACAATCAGCAAAAGCAGTTATATTTGATTTGCGTGGATACCCTCAAAGCGACATAATGTCAATAATCAGCCATTTTATTAGTGGAAAAATTGAAATAGGTAAGCTTGTTAGACCGATTTATCGTTTCCCAAATCACAAAAACATTGATTACAAAGCAGTTGAAAAGTGGGCTATTGAACCTGCCATTTCTCCAAGTAGTAAAAGTGCGAGTAAAAAATACGAATATAAAACACCATTACCGATAAAAATAGAAGTCCCCATTGTGTTTTTAATAAATGATGAAACCATAAGTTTTGGTGAATCGATTGTGGAAATGATTAAATATTATAAGATTGGAACCCTTGTAGGTACTCCCACTGCAGGATGTAATGGTGATGTAACTCATATTAATATTCCGAACTGTAATTTTCACATGACCTACAATAAATTTTATAATCGCGATGGTTCGCAGCATCATTGTATTGGCATTCGGCCTGATTATTTCTGTGAAATGAAAATCTCGGATATACGGAAAAATATAGACACTCAATTGGAATTTGCGAAAAAAATTATACTTAATAATGGAACAGCTAATAATAAATGATAATTTGAAACATCAATCGGAAGAAAAAATTCAACTCATTTATAGAACTCTAAATCGTAACTATTCAAAAATTTCTGACTTAAGTGTGTATTCTGGAAAAATGGGTGTTTGTTTATTCTTTTTCTATTATGAAAAATTATATGGGAAGAAAACTCCAGCACAAAAATTATTAAATGAAATCAATGATAATTTAGCACAAATCGGAGGAGATCGTGTTAATTACTTTAACTTTTCTGAATTTGGATGGACACTTCAACTTATAAAAAAAAACGATTTAATTCGTGTTCACTGAATAATTCCAAATCCGGCAAAATTATATGTCGGCTTTGGAATTTTGTTTTTTTATTATTTGTTTCGTTCTCATAGGCTTATCAACAATCAGCCAAAAAATTAACAAAGAAATACCCTTCATGTGGCGCAGGATATTCATCACAAAAATGATGGCTGCGATCCAACTCGTTGATGTTGAACTTAATCGGAGCCTGATATTATTCAGATTGTAGCCTCGTTTGCTCTGCCCAAACTTTCCTTCAATTTGATTGCGTTCAGCACATTCTGACCGCTTCTATCTCTTCTGGTAAGCTGAGAGCGGACTTATAACCTTCTTTCGTTCCAAAGGATCACCCATGTGTATTATCCCATGTTCTTTGAGCCAACGACGATTTTCTCTCGTAAGTTAAATCTTATCAACAAATACCACTTTCGGATAATGTCCGTGTAGGTGTGATTTCTTTGAAGTAAACAGGATATTAAAAATCATTGAGCCACATAGTGATGATTTCTTCATTGAAGATGATTCTAAGAAAAGATTCTAAACAAAGTAGGTATTTGAATTTTTCTGAAAATGTGTCTTGTTCCCCTTTAGTTGCCTTAAGTGAGTGGTTTCCTTTATGGATGTACCGTTATCTCGCCGCACAAACTGGTTTGCATCAGTTTTTTCACTGTTTCAATATCTTCGTTCTCACCCAGCAGATACATCAGCTTGGCAATCAACGCTTCAGTGGTGCTGTCGTAACCGCTGATAACCCCCGCGTTGAGCAGGTTCAGGCTGGTTTCGTACAAGCCCATTTCTACTGAGCCTGTGCTGCACTGCGATTTGTTCACAATGATTATTCCCCGGTCGGCGGCACTTTTCAATGCACGGTAAAACCAGTCGAAACGGGGCGCGTTGCCGGCTCCGAAGGTTTCGAGAACCACCGCTTTCAGTTGCGGAATATTGAACACACCCTGCACCGTTTGCTCCGTGATACCGGGATAAATTTTCAGAATGGCTACATTACAGTCAATCTTTGTTCTGACTTTCAGCACAACATTTTTATCCGGTTTGCGAATGTAGTTGGGGAAATATCTGATGTGAACACCTGCTTCGGCCAGTTCAGGATAATTGAACGATCTGAACGCATTGAAATGTTCTGAATTCTGTTTGGTGGTTCGGTTGGCTCTGAAAAGCTTGTCCTCAAAAAACAAACACACCTCAGGCACCATGGCATGACCGTTTGAATGAGCGGCAGCAATTTCAACAGCTGTTATCAGATTTTCTTTGGCATCGGTACGCAATACACCAATGGGAAGCTGTGAACCTGTAAAAATGACAGGTTTGGACAGACCCTCGAGCATAAAACTCAGCGCCGAAGCCGAATAAGACATCGTGTCGGTACCGTGCAGCACTACAAATCCGTCGAAAAGATTGTAATTATCCTTGATAGTCATGGCAATGCGTTCCCATGTATCCGGCCCGATATCCGACGAATCGACGAGCGGAAGCAAAGGAATACCGTGAATGTTGATACCCAGATCGCCCAATTCAGGCATCAGCTTTTGCATCGATTCAAAGTCGGCGGGACGAAGTGCACCGGTTTCCGGATTGGCAGACATGCTGATGGTTCCACCGGTAAATATCAATAAGACAGAATTTTTAATGCTCATAGAATTTTTGCAAGTAAATTCAACGCAAAGATAATTGTTTTTTAATATTAAACTATCATTTTGTCATTTTATTACCAGTCAAATAACTGATATTTTTCAGCTGCTTTGCTTCAATGGCAACTAGTGTTATTGCATTATAAGTTCGGAGGAAATGTTATTAGCCGATTTACAGTGAAACCGGACAGAAAAAAATATGTATTTTTGCATTCACTTCTCATTAAAAAGAAAAAGACATCATGCTAATTTTCCTTATCGGTTATATGGGGTCGGGTAAAACCACCATCGGACGGCTTGTGGCCGAGCGGATGAATCTGAACTTTACGGATATGGATGAACTTATCGAAAGTAAAGCTGGTAAATCTGTTGCCGAAATTTTCAGCGATCTGGGCGAAGACAGGTTTCGTGAACTTGAAAGAAACTGTCTGCTGGAAGTTGCCGGATACGAACAGGCAATCATTTCCACCGGAGGTGGCGCACCTTGTTTTTTTGACAATATGGAAATCATGAACTCCCTGGGCGTTACGATTTATATCTGTCTGACACCAAAACAACTGGCTTCCAGGCTTCGGACCACGAACCTGAACGACCGTCCAGTGCTTGCAAGCTATCAGGGCGACGATCTGGAAGAATTTATCGCATCTGCGCTGCAAAAAAGGGAGTTGTTCTACAATCAGGCTAAAATCAGAGTAAGCGGCACTGACAGCCAGATTGCTGATAAAATAATAAAACACCTTCAGGGAGTACTATAAAACCATTCTTCCGGATTAACCCACCGTTTTTCAGAATTTCTTTTATAAAATCTGTTTTCCGACAATATTATCACATCGGTTTGTCCTGATCTGTCTGACTTACTGTTGTTAGTCAATATTACTCCGATGGTTTTATTTTCCTTAACTCTTCCAGTTTTTATCGTTAATAAAGTTTACAACGCCCGTACTTTCTGTAAAAATACTTTAAATATTTCAAGACTGCGAACAATCTACTCAAAAACATAGTAATTTTGCATCGTTGTTTAGACAACCATTAATCAATTAACTATTATGGTACAATTACAGAACGACGAACTATTTGACATCCTGGCTGGTAAAATTTCCGCCACCATCAACCGAACCTTTCTGCGCACATTTACAGCTGAAGGTATTGATATCTCCATTGAGCAGTGGACGGTACTGGCCTGTTTATGGAATAAAGATAAGGTAACTCAGCAAACACTTTGCAGCATTACAGCCAAAGACAAGCCAAGCATGACCAGGCTGATCGACAAACTTGAAAGGAGCAACCTGGTAACACGCGTTTCCGATCACAATGACCGGAGAATCAATTTAATTCATCTTACAAATAAAGGTTGTGCTTTGGAACAAAAAGCAACTGAACTTGTTCAGAAAATTGTAAGTAAAGCGCTCAATAACATCACGGATGAAGAACTCAATATCAGCAGAACTGTATTGAAAAAAATAATTACAAATTTAAATTAGTTTTTTTAACCATACAGTTGCATAGACAACTATCGTTTATTTAATCAAATTATATAGAAAATGAAACTGATCCCGATTTTTTCGGGACGAGTTTCATACAAAAAACTAAAAAACTATTATTTAGGTATGAAAAAAAAGGTATTAGTTATTATCGCTTTAATCACTTCCATACAGATGTATCCGCAGAAGATACTGCAACTGGAAGAATGCAGACAATTGGCGCTCAAACACAATAAGAGTTTGCAAATGGCACAGGAAAGCGTGAACGCGGCAAGAGAATTAAAAAAAGCCGCCTTTACGCAATTTTTGCCCAATTTCTCGGCAAATGGTACGTACAACTGGAATCAAAAAAATCTTTCCCTTTTATCTGAGGACAAGTATTTACCGGTTTACAACCTGAATGCTGACGGTAGTCCCAATTATGCGGGTTCATGGAATAACAAATGGACACAGGTAGCGCCTTCCACTTATGCTCCGCTGGATGCAAACGGAGTTCCCTTTGACCCCAAAGCAAATCCAGAAAAAATTCAGTGGAAAAACAGCGCGTTATTACCCAAAAGCGCCATGGAATTCGACATTCACAATATCTTTGCGGGGACAATCGGGTTTACACAACCGATTTTTATGGGTGGCAAAATAAAGGAACTCTATAATATTGCCCATTATGGCGAAAATCTGGCAATGGCTCAGCAGGAAAACAAAATAACTGAATTGTTGCTCGAAGTGGACGAAGCTTACTGGCGGGTGGTTTCAGTCGAAAATAAGGTCGCCCTGGCAAAGGAATACCGCAATCTGATAGCTAAGGTTGATTCGAATGTAACCGTCATGATCGAAGAAGGGGTTGCTACCAAGGCAGAGTCTTTGAAAGTGAAAGTGAAACTTAACGAAGCAGAGATGACATTAACCAAAGCAGAAGATGGTCTGAATCTCTCGAAAATGGCATTAAACCAGTTATGCGGTATGCAACTTGATGAGTCTTATAAATTAGCTGATCAGGATTTGGAATCAGAAACAGTCACTCAGCTCATTCCTATTGAGAAAGCCATCGATAATCGTCCGGAGATTAAAGCGTTGACACAGGTTGAAAACATCGCCAGGTCAAACGAAAAAATCATGAAATCGCGATTTATGCCTAACATAGGACTTACCGGGAATTATTTAATCTCCAACCCGAATGTGTATAACGGTTATGAAAAAGAACTGGGTGGAATGTTCACCGTCGGTGTGGTGGCAAATATACCACTTTTCCATTTCGGAGATAGGCTTCACACGCTCAATGCGGCCAAATCACAACGCAAAATAGCAACACTACAGCTGGAAGAAACAAAAGAAAAAATTCAACTCCAGATTCAACAAAATTCATATAAACTTGGTGAAAGCATCAGGAAAAAAATAGCCACACAACGCAACATTGAACAGGCACAGGAGAATCTACGCTATGCCACTGAAGGTTTTGATGCAGGCATAATCACTTCGACCGATTTGCTGAGTGCGCAGACAGCCTGGCTTTCGGCCAAAGAAACAGATTAGTAAAGAAATACATAAAGATAACAATATAAAATTTCATAAAATAATGAACGCAAAAAATAAAGAATTACGTATCGGATTAATTGGATTAATCATCGTATTAATATTGGTATTTATCATTGGTTTGGTAATTTATAAACCGGAACCGGTTATTATTCAAGGTGAAGCAGAAGCATCGGTTGTAAGAATTTCAGGAAAAGTTCCTGCCCGTATATCAAAATTCAATGCACAAGAAGGCGACATTGTAAATGCAGGAGACACACTTGTTTATCTTGATAGTCCTGAATTATATGCTAAAATGGAACAAGCATCAGCAGCAGAACAAGCAGCTTCCGCTCAAAGCCAGAAAGCAAAAAATGGCGCCAGAAAAGAATTAATTCAAGGAGCTTATGAAATGTGGCAGAAAGCAAAGGTAGGCGAAGATATTGCAAGAAAATCATTTGATCGTATACAAAATCTTTACGCTAAAGAAGTAGTTCCGGCACAAAAAAGAGACGAAGCCGAAGCACAATATAATGCCGCAGTAGCCACTACAAAAGCTGCAAAATCGCAATACGACATGGCTGCAAACGGAGCAGACGTGGAAGATAAAATTGCAGCAAATGCACTTGTGATGCGCGCAAAAGGTGCTGTTAACGAAGTAAAATCATATATAAAAGAAACTATGCTCATAGCTCCTATTAGCGGACAAATTGAAGAAGTTTATCCTGAACGCGGCGAATTAGTCGGGACAGGTGCTCCCATTATGAGCATTATTGACCTGAATGATATTTGGTTCACTTTCAACGTGCGCGAAGATTTGCTCGGTTCTATGAAACAAGGAACTATTTTGAAAATAAAAATACCGGCTTTAAATAATCTGGAAGTTGAAGCAAAAGTGTTTAACATAAAAGCATTAGCTTCTTATGCGACATGGCGTTCAACAAAAACCAGTGGACAAATTGATGTGAAAACATTTGAAGTAAAAGTTCGTCCGATAAATAAAGTTGAAAATCTGCTTCCGGGAATGACAGGAATTGTAGTTAAATAGTTTGAACGTTTGAATTCAGAACTTACAGTTATTGTTTATAATCAATAAGATGTCAAATAAAAATTTATATATATTTCTCAAACAAACGCTAAAACGTGAATTTTCACGAATGGTTTCACTCCCGATATACTTGGTTGGTACATTTGGTGTAATGCTTTTTTGTTTCATTTTTTTTGTAACATTACTTGAAAATGGAATGCCGGATAAAATGCCCGTAGGCATTGTGGACTTGGATCAATCGTGGGTTTCACGTGCGTTAGTGAGAAATTTAGATGCAACTCAGCAAGCAAAAGTTGTAATGCACTTAGGCAGTTATACCGAAGCTCGCAGAGAGATGCAAAAAGGAAATATTTACGCCTTTCTTGTTATCAGAAAGAATTTTGAATCGGATGCTGTTGCAGGAAGAAAACCAACCATCACATTTTATGTAAACGATGGTTACCTGGTTGCCGGTTCGTTGCTGATGAAAGATATTACTTACTTGAGTGAACTTGGTTCAGGAGCATTAAAACAGGCGATTTTGAGAAAAAAAGGAGTGGCGGAAGATAGAATTATGGCTGAAGTTCAACCAATTTATGTTGATGCACACATGCTAGGAAATCCTTGGACAAATTACGGAATTTATCTTAGCAACATTTTGCTTCCGGGTGTGATGCAGTTGATGATTATTATGATGACCGTTTTTGTTATTGGTGTAGAATTAAAAGAAAAGACATCGCATGAATGGTTGAAAACTGCAAATAATAATATGTTTGTGGCTTTAACAGGGAAACTCCTACCCTACACTCTTATATTTGGTTTGCTCGGACTTTTTTCCAACGTTCTTCTTTACAGGCATTTACATTTCCCAATGAATTCGAGTATAGGATGGATGTTTTTGGCAACAATCTTATTTGTAGTTGCATATCAGGCAATAGGTATATTTATAATTGGGATTATTCCTGTATTACGCGATGGAGTTGCTCTGGCTGCATTCTACGGATTGCTTGGATTTACATTTGCCGGATTTACATTTCCTATTGAGCAAATGGTGAACAACATACAGATTTTCAGTTTTTTGTTTCCGATAAGATATTATTTTAAAATCTATGCAAATCAAGCATTGATGGGCGCTCCAATTCAATATTCAATAGTATATTTTATTGCAATGATAGTTTTTCTGGCTCTACCGTTTTTCGTGTTTATGCGACTTAAAAGTGGAGCAATAAAGCAAAATTATCCAATAAAATAGCATCAATTAAGTTTCAATTTATTTTATAAAAATGAACGAATCAAATAAAAATAATATTTTTCTGCAGTTTATATCCAATCTTCGGGCAACGATTTACATTTTCATAAAAGAATTTAAATGGATATTCAAAGATCGTGGAGTGTTGATTATTATCATAGTTGCACCTCTGGTTTATCCATTGTTGTATCCTTATCTTTATAAAAATGAAACGGCTATTGATGTCCCGATAGCTGTTGTGGATAATTCAAACACAACTCGATCCGCTGAACTTACAAGAGCTTTGGATGCAACCATGGATTTAAAAGTTGCTGAAAAACTCGATAATCTGGAGCAGGCTAAAACTGAACTGTACAAGGGAAATATTCACGGGATTTTGTATATCCCGAGTGATTTCAATAAAAGAATTGTTCTAAAAGATCAGGCATTTGTGAGTATGTACAGTGATATGAGTAGTTTCCTGTATTACAGAGCAATGGTTTTGGCAGTAAATTATGCAACGCTCGACATGGGTGAGAAAATAAAGATAGAACGCCTGAATGACGCAGGCGTTTCAGGATACGACGCAGAAGTATCGGCAAAACCAATTGAGAATGAAGGTACAATTCTTTATAATCCGGGAATGGGATTTTCAAGTTTCCTGCTTATGGCTGTTCTTATTTTAATGATCCATCAAACATTGGTTTTTGGAATAGGAATGGCTGCCGGAGCTGAAAGAGAAGATAATCCGAATAATGAACTGATCATGTCAAGTACTTCGCGCGGAGGACTTTTCAGAGTGGTTTTAGGACGGGCTTTGTCCTACTTTGCAGTGTATTTGTTTTGGTCAGCATTTATTTTGCTTATCGTACCCAGAATATTCAATCTGCCACACATAGGTGATTTTCAAACAATGCTGTATTTTGTCGTTCCGTTTTTATTGGCAACTATATTTTTCTCAATGACACTTTCAGTTTTCAATATGCAAAGGGAAACACAGATGATTTTATTGGTATTTTTCTCGCTGATTTTATTATTTCTGAGCGGAATTTCGTGGCCTCAATACAACATGAGCGGTTTTTGGAGAGTATTCAGTTATCTCTTTCCTTCCACTTTTGGGATCCAGGGATTTATCAAAACAAATACAATGGGAGCATCAGCTTCTGAAATCAAGTTTGAAACTGTCGGTTTATGGATGCAAACACTGATTTATTTTATCACAACATCCATTTTGTATTACCGAGAAATTAAGAAAAACGAAAAGATCACAACAATTCCGTAGTCTTTTTTACACTAACCGATTAAACCCTTTGATTATCAACTATTCAAAGGGTTTATTTTTTTAATCAAAAATGTAGTTTATATTTCCGGCTTGTTAACCCATCTTGCAGTTTCTTATTATTGGATGGATAAATTTCCGTAAAAAAGTATGCAAAACGGTTATAAATTCCAGCATTTGAGATTCATTTCTTTCTGTTTCGTTTTGTATGTTACTGAAATTCAGCATTGACAGATGGACAGAGAAAGATGAAATCTGTTTCTTTAATATCGCCGTAGAGGTCTTAGCAATTATTTTTTCATAAATTTGAAAATTATTTGAGAAAAAGATGTTTTCAATGTTATGTTTTCAGATGTTTATTCGTCAATTAAGTAAATGAGTTCAGAACTTTTTAAGAATGAAATACTGCCGTTGCGTCATCAACTTTTCAGAGTATCGCTGAAAATGCTCGATGACAGTGAGGATGCGGAAGACGCGGTACAGGAGGTGCTTCTCAAGTTGTGGAGCAAACGGGACACGCTGACTACCTGCGATAATCCGGCAGCATTTGCCACGACGGTAACAAAAAACCACTGCCTTGATAAACTGAAGCTGAAAAAAGAAACTGAAACCATCGATAACCATTATGCAGTAGCTGCAAGAGACAATCCGCACCTGCAACTGGAAAGAAAAAATACGGAACAATTACTGAAACACATCATCGGGACATTACCGCAACTGCAACAGCTAATCATCACGATGAAAGATATAGAAGAATACGAGGTTGATGAAATCGCGGAAATTACGGGAACCAACGCGGAAGCAGTGCGGGTGAACTTATCAAGAGCGAGAAAAAAAGTCAGAGAAGAATACATTAAACTAACACAGAGATGAAACTGATCAGACGAAATATTATTACAGTTCAGGAAGCTGAAAAGCTGTTGGAGAAATATTACGAAGGCTGTACTACCGTAACCGAAGAAAATCTGTTGAGGACTTTTCTTGCACAAAGCAATGTGCCTCCTCAATTCGAAGCGGAGAAAGCAATCTTCGGATATTATGAAAGTAAAAAAACCGGAAAGCATTTCAGTCTTCAACCTTACCTGAAATGGGCGGCAGCGGCAGCTATTGTTGCCGGAATTATAATCCCGGTTTCAATCTTTCAGGCTTCAGCAAAGACGAATTATGCTTACATCAACGGAGTAAAAATAACCAACACGCAGGAAATCATATCACTGGCTCATACGACAATAAATTTCGTGTCGGACAATAACGAAGTGGAGGACGGACTGGATAACTTAAAGAATGATGAAACAATTAAAAATCAATTGGATGCTTTTTCGGAAATTGAATTATAACAAAAATATATAATCATGAAAAGTAAATGTAAATACCTGATCCTTGTCGTGTTGTTCATCGCCGGATTTGGATCGGGACTTAAAGCTCAAAGCGATCTGGAAATCAACAGGATATTCGATAAATACGGCAAACAGAAAGGTTCTGTGATGGTAGAAATGAGCAAAGAGATGCTCGATGGATACGATTTCACGTTTTACAAGAGCATTGTCATCAGCAACAATAAAGAAGCCGGTGATTTTACCCGCGGATGCCTGCAAACAGACCAGAGTGGTGCAAAAAAAGTGAAACAGGTAGTCACTAACGGTAAAACTAGTTCCGTTTATCTGCAATTGCCCAAAAAAGGAAAATACAACAGGCTGATACTTTTCAACGAAAAGTCTGTTCCGGAGCTTAAAATGACCCTGATATATATCGAATCCGAAAAAGATTCGGAAGAAATAATGAAATTAATATTAAAGAAAAAATAAATTATTTACGTATGAAAACGCGAATTCAAATTCTAACAGCAATCTTGCTTACCGCCACACTTGCAGTCAATGCTCAAACACAGGCAGTCAAAGACACAACATTATTCTTCAACCAAAAACAAATACTTGTTACTGACAGCAGCGACCAGGTGAAAGTTCAGGTTTTTAAGACGGATACCACCGAATATAAAAAGATTTACGAAGGCATTTTCACCGATGGAAACAGCTTTGAAAAGTATTCTGTGGAAACTCAGTTCGGTTTCGATTTTCCTTTCAACAAAAGAAAACGGACTTCAAAATTTGCAGGTCATTTTACTGGTTTTGGACTTGGAACCCTTATCACCACTGAAAATTTCATAAATTTCAACGATGCGGGAGGAATTAAAGCAGATTTGTCGAACGAATTTACCTTCAGCCCCATAGGTTATACGGTGCCAATAATAAACGGGTATGCAGGAATAACTACCGGGATTGGAATGACATGGAGAAACCTGCATTTGGGCAACAACACACATTTGGTAAACAACAACGGTATTACAACCCCGGAACCCGCTCCCGAAGGAATTACCTATTATTCGTCACGCTTACGGGCTTTCGGTTTCAATATGCCGCTGTACCTGGAAATTCATCCGCTCGGAAAATCAGATTTTTATATCATGGGAGGGGCGCTTCTCGGGATAAATACATTTACTTCGTACAAGGTGAAATACAAAACGGATGATGACACCAAAATCAAGAAGGTGGAAGGTAAGGATTATAATGTCAATCCGTTTTCGCTGAGTTATTTAGTTGAAATGGGCTGGGATGATTTAGGAGTTTATGCTAAATACACACCTACCCCGCTATTCAAAAACGATAAAGGACCGGATATACAGGTTTTTTCTGCCGGTCTGAGCTTAAAATTCTAACCGGACAGTTCTTTTGGAATTCAATCGTTAATGACTACCTCGTCACCTGTTGGCTGGCGCTGAGATAATTCACAGACAGTTTTTAACCGCCGCACATTAAATAAAACGTGCGGCGGTTTTCATTATATTTCCTTGAGATGTGAGAAGGTAAAAAAATTACCAGGTTAGAATAATCCGGCTTATGAGTACAATTAAAATCAGTTGGAGTATGAAAAGGAATATATCTGCCTTCAATTTTGAATGGTTATTATCTTTTACGTCTGCAACGATAAATTTTATCCTTTTATAAACGACCAATGCAAATAACGGAATCAGAACTAAAAATAACATCTTCATAATTTTCACCGTTTAATGTTGAACTCAACATAAATATCCGTGCAGTAGCTGAGTTCTAAAACAAGTAGCTGAGCGATATTTTGGTGTAGTCATAATCGTAGTACCCGATATTCCAGCGATGTCCTGCGCTCAGCTGAAAGTGCTTTCCTGCCTGTAATCCGGTGTAAAGCTCACCGCCAACTGATGGTAAGAGATCTCCGAGATAATCATTTCTCCAGCTGTCAGAACCTTGCGGTTGATAATTGTTAAGTATAATTCCTATGGTAGGTCCGCCCTTGATAAACCACTGAAAATTGCGACCGACTGGGAATTTTACTCCAATCAATGCCGGAATCTCGATGCACAGATCTTTTTCACTCGACCAGGACCTATTCTGATAGGTAGTAATGGTATTCAGATAAGTAAGATTTAACTGCGTACCCCAAAATAGATACTTAATATCGGGTTTCGAGAATTCAAGCATATAGCCTAAGTGAAATCCGGGATCGTGTGTATAATTATAATCCCATAAGCCGGTTCAGTGGCGGGGTCGTAAAACTCCACAACGTATCCCGACACAATGTAACGGACTTCGGTCACGAAAAAGAATTGTTTATATTGTGTTTCTACCGTTTCATTGATTACGGCTCTCGATTTGCCGATCAAACCGGCATTTCTCAGCATATTTTCGCGGGCAAGGGCAACAATTCCCCGCTGTCTCTTACCACCCCCGATCCCGAAATAATAGCGGGCGAAAGCATCCCCTTCCACATATTTGATGATGCGGTAATTTTTTTCACTTAATACGACCTGAGTCTGATGCTGGTTCTCGTTGCGGGTCAAACCATCGTGAACCCGGCACGAAGTGGATAAAATAACAGTTAACAGCAGCATTGCTGCCCATTGATAAATTTTCATTCGATTTAGTTTTTTAAATTATTTATGTTTATAACTTCTGTTTTAAAATATAATCTTTTCACTTTCACTTCAAAGGTAATTTATCCAATGATAAAATCAGAACTTTAAACAAATATATTAAAAAAAAACAAGATGCCAACTAATTATTACTTATTCCGACAAAATACAGATGATAACTCCTACGTAGCCGCAAAATTTTCCCAACTTTTTTAATTATTCAAAAAACAGACTCTTGTGAACATGGTGAAACAAAACTACCACACGAGTTTATCGTATGGTAGCAAAGGTTTACAGAAGCATTGCGGATTAATTGAAGTAAAAATTGTTGTTTCAACCGTATAATGCCCACTCGCTGTCAGGATTTGTGATCTGTACAGGTTTCAACTGGTAAAACATGCTTCCCCCGTTCTTCCGGAGTGTGCTGTGAGAAAAGATAAATCTTTTCTCACAGCACACTCCATGCAATGTCATTAAGTTAAGCCTATTAGAATGAATTTTTATTGTTTTTCAGCAATTTAGGTTTCTCTCTTTTTCTATATTTACCAGTGTTCCTGTCATATTTT